>NZ_ADFQ01000076.1:0-570 GCF_000177355.1 Prevotella amnii CRIS 21A-A | reverse complement strand
TAATCAAAATATAATCCGATATAAAAATCAGAATGGAAAAATGTTCAACCAATAAAACAATACGACAATGAAAGAAGAAGATTTATCACTCATCAAGCGATACCCCATCGTGGAGTATTTTGAAAGGAAAGGCATCAAGCCTGTACGTAGGACACCTTCCTATGCGCTGTACCGCTCACCACTCAGAGAGGAAACGCATCCGAGTTTTAAGGTGGACACACAGAAGAACCTCTGGATAGACTATGTCGAAGGCAGGGGCGGAAGTATTATCGACCTTTGTATGCGGTTAGAGGGCTGCACACTGTCGGAAGTCATCCGCATTTTGGGGCAGAATTCTCCCGATATAACGCACGTTCCTCGTAGAGAAAGTGTTCAAGGCACTTCCAAGCAAGAAAGTATCAGACAAGCAGTGTCTACAAGTGGAGTAAGAAGCCTGATAGAAATATCAGACACCTTACCTCCACACTTATTAAAGTATCTTGAGGAAGACCGCTGCATCAACTTAGAAAAGGCTATGCCCTTTCTGCGTTGTATCAGCTATGAGGTAAGAGGGCTGCACTATCAAGCCAT
>NZ_ADFQ01000077.1:0-1208 GCF_000177355.1 Prevotella amnii CRIS 21A-A | reverse complement strand
CGGATTCAACGTGCAAATGCACTACATCGCAAAATTATAAAATCTTTTCGTAAAAACACTCAAAAGGAGTACAAAAATTTAATTTTTCTCTTGGTCGAAGATTAATTTTGTCAGTAATTTTCGCAATATATTGATGACTAATGTCATCAAAACATGTCGACTTTGGAATATATTGACGTATCAGACCATTTATGTTTTCTATAGCTCCTTTTTGCCACGAAGAATACGGATCTGTAAAATAAACTATTACTCCAAGCTTTTTTGTTATGTACTTATGATTGGCAAATTCCAATCCATTATCTGTTGTTATGGATTTAATGATTTTTTTATATGGCATCAATAACCTTACTACTGTTTTAGATAATTCTTTAGCATCTTTTCCTTTCGGTAACTTTCTCATGAACAACATGCCTGTACTAAGTTCTTTAAGAGTTAGGATCGCACCTTTGTTTCCTTTACCTACAATAATATCCATTTCAAAGTCTCCAAATCTAACACCATTAACTTCAGCAGGACGCTCTCTTATACTTATTCTGTCAGAAATAGTTGAACGACAATCACCTACAGGACGTGAACGGTGTTTTAATTTATGTCTACAGTGAGTGTATAAACTCCCACCTTCTTTTTTATCTTTACGTATCATTCTATATATAGTTTCGTGAGAGATAATTATATCTCTTTCTCTTAAAACAGCACTGATCTGTTTTGGAGACCACTGTTCTGTTTCTAATAGGCGTATAACCTCTTCTTTTATTTCTTTTGATTTTGCATGATTCCCTGGTTTGCGTTTCTTTTTCAATTCTGCATTTTTCTGTGCTGTTTCCCAATTGTATGATCTATGTTTCCCACTATTACGATTATATTCTCGTGTAATAGTGGAAGTATCAACACCTATGAGCATTGCTATTTGTTTTCTACTTTCTCCTTTGTCAAGCAAAGTCTGAATTGTATATCGTTGTTGAGAAGTTAAATGTTTGTACATATTTTTCAATATTTAAAATTTTTCTGATAAATCTATAATAATTTAATTAAATTATTTTAACATAACCTTTTTGATATCTATGTTTTTGATATTTTAAGGGTTATACAATATCACTATTATAATTCAATCGTCTATTACAATTGGATTATAGACACATACGCTTATGCAATCTGCGGTACTTTCTCTACTTTACTCTTCCTTTATCTAAGTTTTCATTTTGTCTCTG
>NZ_ADFQ01000078.1:0-7306 GCF_000177355.1 Prevotella amnii CRIS 21A-A | reverse complement strand
TCCTAAGTATTTCATAAGTACACGAGCATTACCGCTTTCGCGTATTTTCTCAATAGCTTTTTCACGAATCTGACGTACGCGCTCTCGTGTAAGTGCCATTTCTGTTCCAATTTCTTCTAAACCTTTTTCTTGGCAGCCAATACCAAAACACTCTGTAACTATTTTTATTTCACGTTCTTTTAATGTGTTCTGAAGTACAGCACGAAGATCATCGGACATTGATTCGAAATCTACACCTTTATCTGTACGCGAATCTTCTCCCGATGAGAGCATATCACTCATTGAATTATCGTCATCATCACTAAAAGGAGCATCAATGCTCATGTGATGGTTATCAGCACTTTGGCTTTGACGTATACGTGCTTCATCAATACCTGTTATTTCTGCTAATTCATGAATAGATGGGCGTCTATTATGTTTTTGAATAAACTCATTGGTAACTTGATTAATCTTTGAAATAGCCCCTACCTGGTTTAAAGGTAAACGAACAATACGGCTTTGTTCAGCTATTGCTTGAAGAATGCTCTGACGTATCCACCATACAGCGTATGATATGAATTTAAAGCCACGTGTTTCATCAAATTTTTCGGCAGCTTTTACAAGACCTATATTACCCTCATCGATTAAATCAGTCAAAGATAGACCTTGATGCTGATATTGCTTAGCAACAGATACTACAAAACGAAGGTTTGCCTTGATTAGTTTTTCTTTAGCACGTTCTCCCTTAAGACCTCCTTTATGTATTTCTTGTGCTAATTCTATTTCTTCATCAACTGTAATCATTGGCTCTCTACCAATCTCTACCAAATATTTATCAAGTGCCTCGCTAGAACGATTAGTAATACTTTTTGAAATCTTAAGCTGTCTCATGAATTATAATGTCTCCAAAACTAATATTATACAATTAACCCATTATACATAAATGGATTGCAAAGGTACAAGAAAAAAACAAGAATTCTTATATAAGAAAGATAGATTTAATGTTATTTAATCTAAATATAGCAGTAATGATATAGGTATGGTAAAGCTATATTATAGGGAAATATAGTAGAAACTTACATTTAGTGAAAACATGCAGAAGAATAATTGAGGTTATGTAACAAAGAAAAATACCTGTGGGCTGTTACATTTAAGAGGAAACTGTAATTTTTTAAATATTAACAATATACTTCAAAAAAATGTTGTTTTTCAGATATTATTTGTATTTTTGCCACATCTTTAATAGCAGTTATCGCTAATTTATACAACATAAAAATACCAAATTAAATGAAATTTTATACATTTCTTCTTTCTATGATGATAGGACTTTGTAGCCCAACTATGGCACAAAATAATGATGTTACACTAAAAATTATAGAAACATCTGATATCCATGGTTCTTTTTTCCCATACGATTTTATAACACATTTACCTAAAAAAGGCTCTATGGCGAGGGTAAGTAAATATGTAAATGATCTAAGAAAGAAATATGGGGATCAAAATGTTTATTTGCTTGATAATGGAGATATTTTACAAGGACAGCCTATATCTTACTATTATAATTATATAGCAAAGAACAAAAAAAATATTGCTTCTATGGTATTAAACTATTTAAAATATGATGCAGCTACTGTAGGTAATCATGATATAGAGACTGGGCATGCTGTCTATGACAAATGGTTTAGTGAATTGGATATGCCTATTTTAGGTGCTAATATTATAGATACGAAAAGCTGTAAGCCTTATGTTTCCGATTATTGTATAATTAAGAAAAATAACGGTGTTAAGATAGGAGTTATAGGAATGATAACTCCTGCTATCCCAAACTGGCTAAAAGAAAATATTTGGAGCGGATTACAGTTTAAAGAAATGGTGAGATGCGCAAAGGAGACTATTAGGAAAATGAAAACCAAAGATAATCCAGATGTTATTATAGGATTATTCCATTCAGGGTGGAAAGGTGGTATTATTACCAAAGATTATGCTGAAGATGCTTCTAAAGATGTAGCTAAGCAAGTAGATGGATTTGATATTGTTTTCTTTGGTCATGATCACACACCGCATAATTCGGTAGAAACGTCTTTAAAGGGTAAAAAAGTGGTATGTCTTAATCCTGCCAATAATGCACAAAGGGTAGCAGTTGCCACCATTACTTTATCAAGCAAGATGAAAGGGAACAAGAAAACTTTTCACATTAAGAACATAGAAGGAGATCTTGTTGATGTTAGTACATTGGGGGTAGACACAAATTACATTAATCATTTTCACAAAAATGTAGAAGAGGTAAAACTATGGAGTGATAAGGTTATAGGATATTTAAAGAACACGATATATACCAAAGATTCTTATTTTGGCAATTCTGCTTTTAATGACTTGATATTAAACTTAGAATTAAAAATAACTAAGGCTGATATAGCCTTTAATGCTCCTCTTTTATTTAATGCATCTATTAAAGCAGGACCAGTAACAGTAGCAGATATGTTTAATTTATACAAGTTTGAAAATCAGCTATGTACTATAAAGATGACAGGTGAAGAGATACATAAATATTTAGAGATGAGTTATGATCTATGGGTAAACACAATGAAAACACCTAATGATCATCTTTTGTTGTTAGCTGATACTAAAAGTGATGCTCAGCGATTAGGATTTAAAAATTACTCGTTCAATTTTGATTCAGCTGCAGGTATAAACTATACTGTAGATGTAACAAAGCCTAAAGGACAAAAAGTAACAATCCTTAAAATGAGTAATGGCGAAAAATTTGAAGAAAAAAAATGGTATACAGTAGCCGTAAATAGTTATCGTGCTAATGGTGGAGGAGAACTACTTACAAAGGGTGCAGGCATTCCACATGAGCAACTAAAGAAACGTATTATATGGGAAAGTAAGCAAGATCAGCGTTACTATCTTATGAAAGAAATAGAAAAGGCAGGAACTATAGCCCCAGAGGCTAACAATAATTGGAAGTTTATACCAGAAGAATGGGTGAAACCTGCTGCTGAGCGCGATAAAAAATTACTTTTCGGAGAGTAAAGTTTTATTCTTTATACATTATATATATATAGAAGATGCTGTGAAATATTGGTTTATATTTTATAAAGATAATATTATACTAAAGAAAGAGGGAAATACTTATGACATTCCTTTTGCGGAAAAATCTCCAATACCCACATATTCATGGACACATATAATGGATATAACACCTACCGGAAATGGTTATAAGGTGAAAGCGTTTAGTATAAATACAGCTATTATAAATGATTCCCAATATGAAATGTGTAAGCTCCGCGAGTCTTTTTATAAATTATCTAAAGAGCTTTATATAAAAGCAGGTAAGTGTTACGAATTACTTTATTGGGATCAAAACACAGCTTTTTGTGGTATATGCGGTGGCATTATGAAGATGAATACCAATATATCTAAACGATGCACTAATTGTGGGAAAGAATTTTGGCCACAACTTTCAACAGCTGTTATAGTACTTGTTCAGAGAGGAGAAGAAGTGTTATTAGTGCATTCACGTAATTTTAAGACTAATTTTTATGGTCTCATTGCAGGTTTTGTTGAAACTGGTGAGACTTTGGAAGAAGCTGCTCATAGGGAAGTTTTAGAAGAAACAGGAATAAAAATAAAAAATTTACGATATTTCTCTTCACAACCATGGCCTTATCCATGTGGATTGATGGTAGGATTTTTTGCCGAATATGATAGCGGAAGACTTCATTTGCAAAAAAGCGAACTGTCAAAAGGTCATTGGTTTTCAAAAAACAATCTTCCTACTATTCCAGAGCCATTGTCTATAGCTCGTATTATGATTGATAATTGGTTGAAAAATAAAAAAGAAAATAAAAAACAAAACTAAAAAAAGTATGACGTTCTTATTTAAAGTGTTAGGATTCGATCCTAAGCAGATGAAGCTTCGCACTGAAATTATTGCAGGAGCAACTACCTTTTTAACGATGAGCTACATCTTAGCTGTTAATCCCGCTATTCTTGCTTCAACAGGTATGGATAAAGGTGCTCTGTTTACGGCTACAGCCTTAGCCTCGGCGATAGCTACTTTCTTGCTCGCTTTTATGGCAAAACTCCCTTTTGCACAAGCTCCATCTATGGGGCTAAATGCTTTTTTTGCTTATACTCTTTGTCAAGCAATGGGATATACATGGCAACACTCACTTGCCATTATGCTTATAGAAGGGTTTGCTTTTATTCTCATTACTTTTCTCAATGTTAGAGAGATGATATTATCTTCCATTCCTTATAACTTACGTTTTGCTATATCTGCAGGTATTGGAATGTTTATTGCTTTTATTGGCTTAAAGAATGCAGGAATTATTGTTGCAAAAGAAGCTACCTTTGTGGGTTTGGGTGCTTTTACGCCTACTTGTATAATAGGCGTTATAGCTATATTGCTAAGCGGCGTACTGATGGCAAACAATATAAAGGGTTCTCTTTTTTGGAGTATAATTATAACAACTATTATAGGTATACCTATGGGAGTTACTAAGTTTTCTGATGGTTGGCTTCCTTTAGCAATGCCACAAGACATTTCTCCTATCTTCTGTAAATTTAATTTTGCAGGTCTGTTAAGTTTAAAAACTTTACTTGTAGTATTCTCTTTACTGTTGGTTAATATTTTTGATACTCTTGGTACTTTGATGGGATTAGCAGATAAGACTGGTATTATGTTGCAAGATGGTAGCATTCCTCGTGTAAAAGAAGCCATGATGAGCGATGCTATAGGAACTACAGTAGGAGCAGCTTTAGGGAGTTCTACTATTTCTACTTATGTAGAGAGTGCTAGTGGTGTTGCAGAAGGTGGAAAATCTGGTGTAACCTCTTTTACTGTTGGATTGTTATTTGTATTAGCATTATTCCTTTCTCCTATATTTATGATTATTCCCAGTGCTGCTACTAGTGGCGCTTTAGTAATGGTAGGAGTGTTAATGCTTGATTCTGTAAAGAAGATTAATCTACAAGATATATCAGAATCGTTCCCGGCTTTTATTACAATGATAACAATGGTGCTTTGTTATTCTATTGCTGATGGTGTGTGTCTTGGCATTTTAGCATATGTGATTATTAAAATTTGTACAAAAAAGTGGAAAGATCTCAACTTAACTCTTTGTATTTTATCTATCCTTTTTATACTCTATTTTATTAATAATTAGACATTGTGTTTTTATTCTTAACACTCAAGATCTCTTAGAAAAAATATATAATTAATTTTGTATTTGTTGATGGGATTATATTTCTATAGGCTATTTTTTGTATATAAAAAAGCTATTAAGTTTATAAGCTCTTCCTCATAATACTCTAAAGAGTAACTGTTTAAGAAAGAAAACATGGTGACAAAGAAGGTAAAAGGTGATAAAGTGAAGTGTAAAATAGCTTATTTTTGATGCTTTTTTAATTTATTTTTGTATCAAAAATAAGCTATTTTTGTTTTTCATATACTTGTTATAGCTATATAAAAGATTGTTTTTGATATGGTAAAAGTTATTGTATAGGTATGTAACTAATCCTTGAAAATGAAGAAAAATCGAAGTTGGTGTAAACTGATTGATAATGAGCAGGATATGAAATGATTTGCATAAAACTGCTCTGTTCGTAAAAGGCAGGAAAGTGCGGATTTAAGTAGAAGTTCTGTTACTAAACCGTTACCCGATTTCGTTATAGGTAACGATGGAGTAATGTTCGGTAACTGAATTATTTTCGCTCGTGTGGCTGTTGCTGCGGTCGGCAGTTTTCTGCATAAGTGAGGAACGCTTTAATTCGGGTAACTTTGCCCATAAAAATTAAAGCGTATGAAACAAGAGAAAATGAAGGTGTTGCTCTACCTCAAAAAGAGCGGTCTTGACAAGTCGGGCAAGGCTCCCATCATGGGACGTATTACACTTGGAAGGAGTATTGCGCAGTTCAGTTGTAAACTCTCCTGCAACCCCGACTTGTGGAATCCACGAGAGAGCAGAATGGACGGCAAGAGCCGTGAGGCGGTGGAGGTGAATGGCAGGTTGGAAAACTTGCTGCTGTCCATTCAGTCAGCCTATCAGTCTTTACTTGCAAGAGGTTGCCCATTTGGCGCAACCGAGGTGAAGGAACAGTTTCAAGGCAGCGTGCAGACACGGTGCATGCTCATCGAAAGACTTGATATGCTCATTAAGGAGAAGGAAAGCCATGTTGGTATAGACATCAAGGAAGGAGCCATACACGGCTATCATTCTACCCGAATTCATTTGCAGAAGTTTATTCAACGGAAGTACAAGGTTTCTGACTTAGCCTTCTCACAACTGACAGAGAACTTCATTCATGAGTTTCAGCAGTACTTCTTAGGGGAGTGTGGATTTCAGGAAAGCTCATTCTACAATGTCGCCACCCATTTGAAAACAGTTTGCAGGCTGGCTTACCGTGAGGGGTTGGCAGACCTCCTGCTTTTTGACAAAGTAAAAATCAGCAAGGGTAACAAGAAACTCCCCAAAGCACTTGACAGAGGGGAATTTGAGAAGTTAAAGACTCTCCACTTTGAGGACTTGGAGGAGGAAATGGAAACGGCAAGGGATATTTTCCTCTTTGCCTGTTATACGGGTGCTGCGTATTGTGATTTGATGGAACTGGACAAGTCCCATCTTGTGCGTGATGACGAGGGTAGCCTTTGGCTGAAGTTCAACCGTCAGAAGACAAGTGTGCCTTGCCGTGTCAAACTGCTGCCCGAAGCCATACGGCTGATGGAGAAGCTCCACAGCGATGAAAGGGAAACATTGCTCCCTTTCATGGGATATGCCACTTACCAATCTTATTTGAAAGCCCTGCGGCTTCGTGCAGGCATCTCGTTTCCTTTTACCACACATACGGCAAGGCACACATTTGCCACGCTCATCACTCTTGAACAGGGTGTACCGATTGAGACCGTGAGTAAGATGCTGGGACATTCCAACGTGAGCATGACCGAGCGTTATGCAAAGGTAACGCCACAGAAACTCTTTGAGGAATTTGACCATTTCCTTTCTTTCACGGAGGATATGCAGATGAGTATTTAGCAATAGACATATTAAAACTAAAATCATTATGAGAAGTACATTCAAGACACTGTTCTATATCAACAGACAGAAAATCAAAACAAATGGTCAGACTTCCATACTCTGCCGTATCACGATAGATGGCAAGAACTCTGTCATTACTACAAACGAAGAATGTAAGCCTGCGGAGTGGAACTCAAAACAAGGAATAACAACGGACAAGAAAACCAATCTTCGACTGCAATCATTCAGAGAACTGGTAGAGAAGACTTATCGGGAACTGCTCCTAAAAGACAGAGTAGTAAGCG
>NZ_ADFQ01000079.1:0-10272 GCF_000177355.1 Prevotella amnii CRIS 21A-A | reverse complement strand
AATATAGAAGTTATATTGGTAGATGATGGTTCCATGGACAAATCTGGTTTAATATGTGATAAATTTTGTCAGTTGGATAAAAGGTTTCGGGTAATTCACAAGATTAATGAAGGTATTGCAAAAGCGCGTAATATAGGAGTTAAAGAAGCAAATGGAGATTATATTTGTTTTGTAGATAGTGATGACATGTTACACCCACAAATGTTAGAAAAATTGTTTGAAGCTTTACATAATGGAGATTATGACTTCTCTATGTGTAATTATAAGCCGATACAGGCTCATACAGAGCCTATACCTACATTTATGGGGGGGGGGAGAGATATTTGAGCAGGAAAGCTTAATATATGGGCTATTTGCCCCTTCTGGCATTGAAATGAAATATTTGGCAGTATGGAATAAACTATATAAGAGAGAAAATATATGTAATGTTTTATTTGAAGATGTTGTGTCAGAAGATTTTGAGTATAATCTTAAAGTATTTTTGAAAAGCAAAAGAGCAATATGTGTGAATGATATATTATTATTATCAAAATCCAAACTCTATTACTCACAAAGATATTATTGATAATAAATTAATAAAGAGTAGGTTTATTTATTCTATTAATACTTATGCAAATGCAGTAAAAAGAGTTGAAGGACATATAAAATATGAGGCGTGGGCATTATGGAAACTTTATCGATGCATGTTTAGTGTAAGATATTATGCTAAAGGTACAAAATTTGAAAATCTTGTAGAAATTATTATTAAGCAGGTTCATAATAAATATTGGAAGAAAGTTAAGAAGAATAATAATTTATCTTTAACTCAGAAAAGTTTTATGTATTTTTTTATGTCCTTCCCACAATTTTATAAAATATTACTATTTATACATTAGCAATGATATTATATAATACAATATATAGCATTTTATTATAAAAGAGAACAGAAATAACTAAGATATAGTGGTTATATATTTTGTTATTTTGCAGAATATGTTTGGTTAGTATTTAAGTACTAAAAAATAGTTACTGAGACAACATATGTTTATATTTTTTGTATTATAGTGTTCTTATATATGTCTATTCATGGTGATATGGCTCACCTTTAAGAATAGTACAAGCTCTGTAAAGTTGTTCGACAAATATAAGGCGTACCATCTGGTGTGAAAATGTCATTTTAGAAAGAGAAATCTTTTCATTAGCACGTTCGTAAATCTCTTTAGAGAAGCCGTATGAACCACCGATTATAAATATTAAACGTCTGGAAATAGATTGCTTTTGTTTAAGCCATTTAGCATATTCTGTTGAACGAAATTCTTTACCTTTTTCATCAAGTAAAATAATAGTATCTGTTGGTTGTATTTCTTTTAAGATAAGTTCTCCTTCTTTTTTCTTTTGTAGATCTATAGTTAGGTTTTTAGTATTTTTTAATTCAGGAATAGTTATAATAGAAAAAGGCATATAATGCCCTATCCTATTAGTGTAATCATCTATTCCTGTTTGGAATATTTTGTTAACAGTCTTACCTACAACTATCAAAATAGTTTTCATCGTTTCACATCTTTATTATTCTTTTCATTATATTCTTTAATGCGTTTAGGATTCATAGGGAACCATCCTTTTTTTACACGTTCTTTTTGTTCAAATAGCTCGCCAATACCCCAAAGCAATGATGCACCTGTTACTCCAAGTAAGGCAGACCAAAATATAGAAGATACAAATAAGGCAGCTACACAACACCCTAATCCTCCAATTAACCATAACCACCATGGTTTAGTGCCAAAATAATATTCAGTTTTAATTACTATAGGATGCAATAAGCCGATAATAATAAAAGTACAAATTGCAAGGAAAACGCCTTCAAAGTTCATATTATAATAAGTCTTTTATATTGATAAAAAATAATTGCAAAGGTAATAAAATATCTGTCATATCAGATAGACTTATAAATGAAATTCAATAGTATTTTTTGATAAAGGAAAATATGTATGCTTATTTGTATTTGGTTATTTATTTGTATATTTGCAAGTAGAATGATAAATAATTATAAAAGAGTAACAATATGGCAAAAGATTTAAAACTTATTGAGCAATGTGAGGATAAAGCTAAGTCATGGATGTCGCCATCTTTTGATGAAGAGACACGTTTGGCAGTAAAAAAAATGATAGAGGCTAAAGACAAGAGTTGTTTAATAGACAGCTTCTATAAAGATTTAGAGTTTGGTACAGGTGGCTTACGTGGTATAATGGGAGCAGGTTCTAACCGCATGAACATTTATACAGTGGGAATGGCTACACAGGGTTTTGCTAATTATTTGAAAAGAAATTTCAAAGAAAGAGAACAGATAAGTGTTGTAGTATGTCATGATTGTCGTAATAACTCACGTCTTTTTGCAGAAACGGTAGCTAACATCTTTTCAGCAAATGGTATAAAAGTGTTTTTATTTGAAGATTTACGTCCAACCCCAGAATGTTCGTTTGCTATTCGCAATCTTAGAGCACAAGCAGGTGTTAATATCACAGCCAGTCATAACCCTCGCGAATATAATGGATATAAGGCTTATTGGGAAGATGGGGCACAAGTATTAGCACCACATGATAAGGGTATTATAGAAGAGGTTAATAAAGTAAGAGTAGAAGATGTAAAGTTTGAAGGTAAAAAAGAGCTTATTCAAATAATAGGAGAAGATATAGATAAGCTTTTCTTAGATGCAGTAAAAACAGTAAGCATTGATCCTTCAGTTATAAAGAATCAGCATGACTTAAAAATAGTATATACTCCTTTACATGGTGCAGGACGTGTGATGATTCCGCGTGCCTTACGTTCTTGGGGATTTGATAATATACATTGTGTAGAGGAACAGATGGTAAAAGACGGGAATTTTCCTACAGTAGACCGTCCTAATCCAGAGATAGCAGAGGCTCTTACGTTAGGTTTACGTGATGCTAAGAAGATAGATGCAGATATTCTTATGGCTTCAGATCCTGATGCTGATCGTGTAGGTATGGCTTGTAAAAATAGTAATGGCGAGTGGGTATTGATTAATGGTAATCAGACTTGTTTGATTTTCTTGTGGTATATTCTAACTAACCGTAAAGCTATGGGGTTATTAAAGCCTACCGATTTTATTGTTAAAACTATTGTTACTACTGAAGTTATCCGTAAAATAGCAGAGAAGCAACATGTAGAAATGCGTGATTGCTATACAGGTTTTAAATGGATTGCACGTGAAGTTGCGCTTTCAGAAGGTAAGCAAGATTATATAGGTGGTGGAGAAGAAAGCTATGGCTTTATGGCTGAGAGCTTTTGCCGTGATAAAGATGCAGTTAGTGCATGTTGTCTTTTGGCTGAAATATGCGCCTATGCTAAAGATCATGGCAAGACTTTATATGATATAGTAATGGATATTTATATGGAGTATGGTTTTAGTTATGAATATACCATTAATGTAGAACGTCCAGGAAAGACAGGTGCAGATGAAATTCAGCAAATGATGCAGAATTTCCGTACCAAGGCACCTAAGGAACTTGGAGGTAGTAAGATAGCAATATGGAAGGATTATCAAACTTTGGAAGCTATAAAAGCCGATGGTACAAAGGAAAAAATTGATATGCCAGAAACAAGTAATGTGCTGCAATGGTTTTGCGAAGATGGTAATAAGGTTAGTGTTCGTCCTTCAGGTACAGAGCCTAAGATTAAGTTCTATCTTGAAATAAAAGAAAACATGACTTCTCCTAATGATTATAATAATTGTGTCAGTCATGCAAAAGAAAAGATAGAAGCTATAAAAAAGAGCTTAAATCTCAATTAGAATTGAGGCATGATAACAATAGAATTATAGATGAAATAAAAGGGCATTCGTTTTGAGAGAATGCTCTTTTATTTTATAGTAGATTATGTTTTTATGTAAAAACATAATAGTAAAATATAAAGATTGTTATTATTCTATGATTTGAATAATATTGTTGTGTAGAATAACTTGTTTAATATAAAATATTTTTTACCTTTGTAGTAGGATAATACAAATCATTATAATAATAAAAAGTAGATAGTTATGAATATAAGTAAAACTATGCAAGAGGCATTTAGCCAGCAGATTATATCTGAGTTGTGGTCTTCTAATCTTTATTTGCAAATGGCTTTTTGGTTTCAAAAGGAAGGCTGGAAAGGCTTTGCAAATTATATGTTTAAGCATTCTGAAGAAGAAAGAGAACATGCTACAGATATGGCTAATTATGTTTTTGATCGTGGAGGCGAAGTAGTGTTAGGTGCAATTGATGCTGTTACTACTTCATGGAAAGATGAAAAATCTGTTTTTGAAAATGTTTATCAGCATGAGCAGCATGTAACCGAATTGATTTATAACTTAGCAGAAGTAGCTGAAAAAGAGAATGATCGTGCTTCTCAAAATTTTATAGCTAAGTATGTTGATGAGCAGGTAGAAGAAGAGAAGAATGTGCGTGATATATTAAAAGATTGGGAACATCAGGAAAATCATGATGTAGCACATATGGATAAAAAGTTTATTTAACCTGACTTAAAATTAATAATAATCTGATTATTATAAAGTGAAACTCACTACTCTGAGAAAGGGTAGTGAGTTTTTTCATATTACATTGTTTTTATATAAATATTTCGAGAAAAAAGGGATTCTAATTAGCTGCTGTATTATTGTTGTTTTTAATGTGTAAGATAAAACAGTAAGGATTTATATTCAGCTTAACAGAAGAGTAATTATAAATGAATTTAAAATTATATGTGGTGCTTTTTAATTGCCGTTAATTGTTAAATTGTAAGTGTTAAAATCGAATAAAGATTAGTTGTGTTATGTATTTATTACGTTTTTTGCCTTTATATTTGCATAATCATTAATAGAAGATGATTAAAGAATAAGAAATAAAAAGAGAAAAATCAAATAAATAAATTAAATTATAGATGAAAAATCTTTCAAAATTATTAGTAGGAGCATCTTGCTTTTCTGCTCTTGCTTTATCAACAGGGGCTTTTATTAAAGTCTGCGCAGCTCCAACTACTGTTGCAGCCTATGGTCAGCCAGTAGATTTAACTTATGCGTCTGAAAAAGCGTTACCTGCAGTTGTGCATATTAAATATGTTCAGAATTCAAAGACGAAGACAGTAGAAGTTGATGAGGATCCATTTGGAGGTTTTTTTGATCCTTTTGGTTTCTTCGATCAGCGTCAGGGGGACGGTAATAGGCGTCGTCAGCAGATACAAACTCCTAAGAAAGAAGCTACAGGAAGTGGTGTTATTATATCTTCAGATGGATATATAGTAACAAATAATCATGTAGTAGAAGGTGCAGATGAGCTAACTGTTACGTTGAATGACAACCGTGAGTTTAGTGCAAAAATAGTAGGTACTGATAAGCAAACAGACTTGGCTTTGCTTAAGGTTAATGCAAAAAACTTGCCTGTATTGCCTATAGGTGATTCAGAAAAGTTGAAAGTAGGTGAATGGGTAATAGCAGTAGGTAATCCTTATAATTTAAGTTCTACGGTAACAGCAGGTATAGTAAGTGCTAAGGCTCGTGGTTTAGGAGCTACTCAAGGAGGTATAGAAAGCTTTATACAAACAGATGCTGCTATTAATCCTGGCAATTCTGGTGGTGCCCTTGTTAACACAAAAGGTGAGCTTGTAGGTATTAATGCAATGCTTTATTCTAGGACAGGATCGTATAGTGGTTATGGTTTTGCTATTCCTACGTCTATAATGATAAAGGTAGTAGATGATATAAAGAAATATGGCAGTGTACAACGTGTAATGCTTGGTATTCAAGGAGGTGATGTGCTTGATTATATAAATGCTCAAAAAGATGATGGAAAAACAGTAGACCTTGGTACAAATGAGGGCGTTTATGTAGATAAAATCACAAATGATGATGGTAATGGTGCAGCGGCAGGGCTGCAGAAGGGTGATGTTATTACTCAGTTTGATGGAACGAAAGTTACTAAAATGTCAGAGCTTCAGCAAGCTATTAATGCAAAACGTCCTGGTGATAAGGTTTATATTACTTATATGCGTAATAAGAAGGTTATTAAAAAGCTGATAACTTTGAAAAATGCTCAAGGTACAACAAAACTTTTAGAGCAGGCAGATATAGATGTTTTAGGTGGACAGTTCCGTCCAGTTAGCAAATCAATGAAACAGCAGTTAGGCATTAATTATGGCTTAGAAGTAATAAAGGTAAATAATGGTGCATTGAAAAAGGCAGGTATTCCTCGTGATTATATTATACAAAATGTAAATGATACTCCTGTTAAGACTATAGACGACTTGCAAAGTATTGTAAAGAAGGCTTCCACAAGTAAATATCCTGTGCTTTATATTCAAGGTATTTATCCAACAGGTAAGAAGGGCTATTTTGCAGTTCCTTTATCAGAATAAGAAAGTAATTGTTATAAAATAATTAATGTAAGATTCCCTATCAAATTGGTGTTTTTTCCAATTGGTAGGGATCTTTCTTTTATAAGTAGTTTTATGTTATAAGGTTAAACTAAAGTTTTATTTGTTTCATCATCTTTTTACTTATAGCATTCTTATTAAGGAATATATATATGGTGTTGTCTGCAATAAAGTTGCGAGACATATACCAAGTACCATTATATTTGTTATTAGTACCCCATGAATTTTTCACCATATAAAAATCTTTACCTTTTTGATCTTTAGCCTTGCCATAAATAACCATAACATGATCGTAGGTCATGCGCCAGTTGTCAAAGCGTTTTTGGCGGCGTTCTTGTGTAACAGACACTTCTGGTGTGTTAATACCTATCTTTGCTATCTTATTGCCTCGCTCTGTCTTTGATAATTGTAACCATCTTGCAGCATCAGAACCTATTATAGATGATATCTTGTCGTTATCTACATCTAATGCAAGCCCATTGCGTGTAAAGCCATCTTCACTAACATCACCTCCCCAAGCTATTGTATAGCCAGCATCAATAGCATCGTCAATAATCTTCATCATATCATTTAATGGGATATTATAGCTTTGTTTCATTCTCCATTTATATGGCGCTTCTATTACAAAAGAGCTATAGAATGGATGATGAGTAAAACTTGTTATACTAATATAATTGTTCCAGTCTATTCCTAATGATGAAGCAAATGTTTTTGGTGTATATTGTTTACCTTTATAAGTGAACGTTTGAGGACATTTACCAATATAAGAATCTATAATACCTTGCACGCTGTTCTGCCATGCTGGGCTTAACTCTTCATGATTTCCTTGTGCTATAGTAGTCATATACTTCTCAAGTCCTGGAAAAAATTCGGTAAAATTAGCAAGGCTATCTCCAACCAAAGATCCAGGTTTTGGCATGACATTTTCAGGCACTATCCCATAAGTTTTAATCATTTCCAAAGCATCGTCAGCACTGCCTCCTTCTGAAAATCTACTATACCCATGCATACGGGTGTGAAATATAGCTTCGTCAAGATAATTTTTATTAGCTACAAACATTTCACTAAGGTCATAAGTTTTACCTGTAGATTTAAGTATCTCACTTTCAAAAAATCCTAATGTAGCATAACACCAGCAGGTACCACTTTTATATTGATTTTTTACAGGAGTAATAGCGTTAGCTTTTATAGTAGTAAAATGGAAATCAGAAGCATTGCTATTTTCTTTATTTTGCGCATATACAGATATGCTTATAGCTGTAAATGCTAATGCTAAATATTGCTTTTTCATATAGTGTAATTAATTTTAATTTAAAGCAAAGTTACATAAAAAAAGGTTAAGGTAAATAGTGAATAAGCTTTTTTTGAAAAATATTTAAAATCAATCAATGAGAATAATTAGACAATAAAGGTGAAAACGTCTTTGAAGTTTTTAAAATATAAATACCTTATATATAAGGTATATAAAAGTTAATATATATGGGATAGATGCTTAATAAAGGTATTATGTTCTTTGATATTTGCAAATAAATTACTAACTTTGTGTTCTTCAAAATAATTTACATTAAAAAATTGATAAGATATGATGATTCCGAGAAAACACAAAATGTCCATAATTGAAAATAATAAACATAAATCAGCTCATAGCATAGCTAAAGATGTGATTACAAATAGCGTGTTATTTATGTTTTGGAGTATGGTTATTATTGCTATATATATGTTGCTTTGTAGTTGTAGCCATAATATAGATAATGTTGAATCTGAACAGCAGCAAGGGGTTCATATAGTATATCTTAATGTTAAGGTAGATGGTGCTATAGTTAAAAATGATAATAAGGAAAGTACGAGGGCTTTTGCGTACGACTTTAATAATAAGCAAGCATTACCTTTGTTACGCCTCAAAGCAGATGATGTAGAAGAAGGGCTTTGCTTAATAAGAAATGAAAATCCTAAAATACCATTAAGATGTATAAAGGTGGTGTGGAAAGGATGTGAAAATGGGGTAAGATGTGATAATTTTACCGCAGATATAAAATGTCCTAATAATGAGAAAATAGGTAAGTGGGAGGCTTGTTTCCTGCTTGGACAAGGTAAGTATGACGAGAAGAGTCGTTGTGTAATATTTAGCGGAGAACACTTTGCACGACCTATAACTATTAGGAAAGAGCAACGATGGGATATGCCTTATCTATCTAAGTGGTTACCACTTTCTACGGAAGATGGCGTAAATATGAGCACCCCACGAGTAAATTTTCTCCCACAAGGATCTTTTATTCGTATGAAGATAGCTAATACTACGGAGAAAGATATTAATATAGCTGCACTTCGTATGAAGCCAACAGACAATTCGATGCAGGCTGCCCCCTTTGTATGGGAAGCAAAATGGCAAGTAGACGAACAAAAGGATTCGCCTATAGTAGTTCCTGTTCTGCTAAAAAATGGAGAGGATTTAATATGTAAGCTCGATAAGCCAATTACTCTAAAGCCTAAAGAAATGTCTAAAGTGTATGGCTTTTGGGTAATGCCAGTAGGTAAGAATGTAAGTTTTTCTAACGACCTTTATATAGTGCCTCAAACAGAGGCTATTGCTAAACGGTCAGAATGGTGGTTATATCATACACCTTTAGATGGAATGAGCAATTCTCAAGGACAAGAGGCTGGTAAAAGTTATACTTTTAAGCCCAAGCTACGTTCTATAGTGCCTACCAAACTAAATAATTGGATGCAGGATATGGAGGACGACCGGCTAATATGCAAGATGTCCATACCCGGAACACACGATACCGGAGCATGGTCTTCAGGTATTTGGTGGGTAAAGACACAAGACAAAGATATCAAAGGGCAGCTAGAAAATGGCATACGCTTCTTCGATATACGCTTGGTGCTTGATGGTGATGTGCTGAAGCTGTGCCACTCCAGTGTAGTGTTCGACCGCACGTTTCATAAAGATGTATTGCGTGCTACTGCCGATTTTTTACGAGATCACCCTTCTGAAACGGTTATCATGACCATAAAGCGTGACCATGATTATGATCATGATGGTGGTAATAAGTATCGTGCAGCAGTAGGCAATATCTTAAATGCAGATCCTTATATTAAGCAATATATAGCAGGAGCTTTTAGTCCGGATCTAACTATGGGCGATATTCGTGGTAAGATGCTTATAGTGAGCCGTGAGGGTTGGTATTCTACAAACTCTGGCTGGATAACAAGTTGGCCTGATAACAGACAGTTTTCTACTACGCTTGCTTCTACTAATTATTCCACTACCACGCTACATGTGGAGGATACATATAAATGCCGTGCAGGTGATAAGGTAAATCTTGTTCGCCAGAATTTGCTTAAAGCTAGTGAAGCGTATGGAGGAATGGCTCCCGAATGGTTTATTACATTCTGCTCGTACACGGGTCCAAACGGCATAGGTACTCCGAATGTTGTTACAGGATATGTTGACCCTTATGTAAAAGATATTCTTAATAAAGACCAGCAATTGCGTACTACAGGCATTCTACTATTCAATTTTGAAGGTTGGTATGGACTAACTAAAGAGGTTATTAAATTTAACAAGAAATTCCCACCGAAACTTATACAAAGTTATGAAGATGAATAGAAAACATAGCGTTACAGGGTTATTTTGGTATAAATTAAAGTCCAATACAAAAATATTGGTAGTAAGCATTCTCACCCCATTGAGAAACCACCATTTCATCTGATACATCACACAAATGTTTTAAGATTAAAAGACCACACATCAGGCGAATAGGGGAGCGGGGCTACCGTTAGTGCTGCAATACAATGGAGAAAAAGCATTTTCAAAACACTCCCAATTAATCTTATTACTAAGTTGGAAAAGGGGATGTTGATGACTGA
>NZ_ADFQ01000080.1:0-1959 GCF_000177355.1 Prevotella amnii CRIS 21A-A | reverse complement strand
TATTTATACACACTATTTGGGCAGAATGAGCGTAAATGTTTACAGTAAGTTTACTATTTTGGAATACACTGTTTACAGCGTGTTTACAACTGCAAATCTGTAAGTTATAACAAGTTTAGATATTTTTATCACTAACAATTGGAACACGGATGAATTATGGCAACACTGAAAATATGCGTAAGGAGTAAACGTAGCGATGGTTTTTATCCTGTTTATATCAGGGTAACACATCATAGGGAACTCGCCTATATCAAAACTGACAAGATGGTAAACGATAAGGGCATCACGAAAACCAAAGAAGTTAAAGACCCATACGTGGTTGGTCTGCTCTCTCCTGTTATCATTGACTACATGGAGCGTCTCAACAAAAAGGACATTAGGAACTGGAACGCAAAAGAAGTGTCCGACTTTCTTGTGAGTGGCGATGATGATATAGATTTTTCGAAATATGCCAGAAAGCACATAGACCGAATGATAGACAGAGGGCAGCAGCGCAACGCTCGCAACTATGAACTTGCCTTACAGCACCTCGAACGATTTGCAGGGACAACATGTGTAAAGTTCTCGCATCTAACTTCGATATTTGTAAACCGATGGATTAAAAGCCTTGAAACAACAAAGCGTGCCAAAGAAATGTACCCTATTTGCATCAGGCAGATATTCAAAGCTGCACAGGTAGAGTTCAACGATTACGACAACGGCATCATCAAGATAAAGACAAATCCGTGGGTGAAGGTGGAAATTCCAAAGGCTGACCGTCCAGAGAAATTGGCAATCACTCCCGAAGCGTGCAGGGAGTTCTTTTTCTTTCCACTTCCTGAAAGTAAGATGGCGCACCCTACCACAGAGCTTGGCAGAGATGTGGCAATGATGGTTCTTTGTCTTGCAGGTATCAACACAGTTGATCTGTTTCAGCTGAAGAAAACGGACTATTACGATGGTATTATCCATTACCAACGAGCCAAGACAAAAAAGTTTCGTGCCGATGGCGCATATATGGAAATGCGTGTCCCTCCTATCTTGCTTCCTTTGTTCGACAAATACAAGAACACCGATGAGGCTGACGTGCATCTATTCAACTTTGCTAAACGCCATACAACTTCTGACAGCTTTAGTGCCAACGTAAACATAGGTATTCGGCATCTATGTGAGGCTATGGGCATAGATAAGCAGCACGATTATTCTGTTTACACTTTCAGACACACATGGGGAACAGTGGCGCAAAACGATTGCAAGGCTACTATTGGCGAAGTGGCATTTGCTATGAACCATAGCAGCGGACACAAGGTAACACGAGGCTATATCAAGATAGACTTCTCTCCAGCATGGGAACTCAACGAGAAAGTAATTGATTTTATTTTCTTCTCAGATAAACCATCACAGCGAGAACAAAAGCCGAAAGAGGAACGTTTCAAACTCTCGTATCGTTATCAGGTTCATGGCACAGCATTCTTCCAAGGGCGCAAGGTAGCAGAACTGACAGACGTTGGCTTCAACAATGTTGATGAAGTTATCGAGAAGTTGGCATCACTACTACCTGACGACATTCCACTTCGCTCAATGGTTTTATTCAAAATCGAAAACAACGACAAAAAACAAACAGCAGTTTACGAGCGAATGAAAGGCAAAGGTTTTTAATCTTTCAAACCTACAAATGAGCTTTCTTTTGTAGGTTTTTCTTTTTATATTCATTAACAAATAAAAGAATAGCTCTCGCGTACGCACGTGCGCGCGTTGATGTAGATATATTTTATTTACTTTACTTTACTTTATGCACTTTTTGGTAAGAAATGCACACTTAAACTGCATTTCTTCGGAAGAAAGTACACTTAAACTGCATTTCTTCGGAAGAAAGTACACTTAAACTGCATTTCTTCGGAAGAAAGTACACTTAAACCGCATTTCTTCGGAAGAAACAAATTAACTTTTATTCACTTTGTGTTTTCCCCTATCAGAGAC
>NZ_ADFQ01000081.1:0-1141 GCF_000177355.1 Prevotella amnii CRIS 21A-A | reverse complement strand
ATTATAATTATTTGGTTGAAAATTTATTTATTCTGATTTTAATATCGGATTATATTTTGATTATGCTGATAGGGCAAACTTCATTTATTCTTTTTCGTTTCCTAAAGTTTTTCCCCAGAAAACTTTTTTCACTTTCTTCTTACTACATATATTTTGATTGTAAGTGATTGACATTCAGGTATGAGTTGTAGTAAACAACTATACTACATACGCTACTACATCAAACTACTACAACTATTTACCAATGGGCAAGGATGGATTTTCCTAATCTTATACACATAGACAGGATTACAACCCTCACGCCTCTTGCTTACCTTTTCAAAGCCAGCTCTTTTGAGTGCTTCGCCCATACGTTTGAGTGTCAAAGGTTGATGCGTATAAACACCTAAATAAGCGAGTATTTCGGTAGTGGTCATGTAAGCACAATGAGGATTGTCCTCTGTTGGCTTTTCAAAACAGCGTAATAGTAGTTCCATTTCTGCGGTCTGTACTTGGAAGTCCTCACTCTCCTTGTAGAGTTCCGTGATTTCTTCATCGTTAAACCAATATCGAAAGCCTGCGTTTAACAAGGCTTTCGCTTCGGTATAGACGGCATCCATAGAAATTTCCTTTGCTCGTTCAATGTCGATGGCAAGTACCTCAAAGGGCAGGAAACGTCTGCTTCCTGTCGGGTCGGTCAAGAAATCATTGCCGTTTACCGATGCCACGAAACTCGCCAAGTGCGAGTGTTCCTCCACATACTTGTCGTAAGGCATACGGTATTTAACCATCGGACAGGTAATAAGGTTCTTGAGTTCATTCTCATCACGCTTGTTGAGGGCTTTGAGCTGGTCGTTGATGTTTACGATAAGGTTCTGACCGATATAAGTAAGTGTGTCCTTCTCCTGCGGATATATTTTTCCTGTGTAGCTGTAACCTTTAAGCGCAGGCGGACAAAGCAAATCAAGAAAGGTGGTCTTGAACTTTCCTTGTTCCCCTGTCAGTACAAGGCAGGTATGGTTACGGCATTCACGGTTGTCCATAGCGTTGGCAACCACTGCAACAAGCCATTTGGTAAGGTACGGCAGCCACTTCTCGGAGTTGCGGATGATAACGCACGATGCAAGGTTGGCTATTGTGCTTTGGTTTACCTCTATCTTGT
>NZ_ADFQ01000082.1:0-10823 GCF_000177355.1 Prevotella amnii CRIS 21A-A | reverse complement strand
TTAGTAATATATTATGAAGAGCTTTTATCTATGGTATATAAAATATTTAAAGTTTTGGGACTTCAGTTTGTTTTCTTTAGAAAAAGGAAGTTGTTCTTTTACAAGTATTCTTTAACGTTTTAATAATTTGTTTTTTAAGATTTATTCTTTAATAAGTTATGTCAGTAAATATTTAAGTATTGTTTTTCTCTATATATAAAACATTGCACTTATATATTGAAAGTTTATAATATTTTTACTACTTTTGCATAGTTATCTATATTATTAGAGATAGATAATTTTCTGAATAACTGAACAAAAGAAATAAAATAATGAGGATAAGAACAGCGAAATGGTTTGAGATAAGAGTGAGATATGATAAGACTATGGAAGATGGTCAAAATAAGAAAGTAATAGAGCAGTATGTGGTAGATGCTTATACATTTTCTGAAGCAGAAGCTGAAATAACAAAGGAAATGTCTCATTATATCAGTGGTGAGTTTGAGATAAAAGCAATTACCCCAGCTGTTTACAGTGAAGTGTTTTTTTGCGATAGTGATAATGCGGATAAATGGTTTAAAGCAAAGATAGCATTTATAACGCTTGATGAAAAAACAGAAAAAGAGAAACGTATTATTTCTACACGTCTTGTTCAAGCAGGAAATGTTAATGGTGCAGTGAAGAATGTAGAAGATGTTATGAACGGAGGGCTATCAGACTATTCTATAGTATCAATTACAGAAACTAAGATTATGGATGTTTTTGAGCATCAGAATATAAGTAACATATCAGAATCGTAATTTAACGAATAGCACTATTTTTAGAAAGAGGAGTATGTATGATGTAGTAGACAATTTACATAGCGTACTAAGGGAACTGCCTAATGGTGTTAAACTAATAGCTGTAAGTAAGTATCACCCTATAGAATATATAGAGGCAGCATACGCTGAAGGACAACGCGCTTTTGGAGAAAGCTTAGTGCAGGAGCTATCTAAAAAAGTAACGTCTTTGCCTAAAGATATAGAGTGGCATTTTATAGGTCATTTGCAAACTAATAAGGTAAAATATATAGTACCTTATATATCAATGATAGAAGCTGTCGATTCGGTTAAACTTCTTCGTGAAATAGAAAAGCAAGCATCTAAGTATAATCGTGTAATAAAGGTTTTGTTAGAGCTTCATATAGCAAAAGAAGAAAGTAAATATGGTTTTTCTTTTGAGGATTGTAGAGCTTTTATTGATAGTGGCGAATGGAGAAACATGTCTCATGTATGTATTTCAGGCCTGATGATGATGGCTTCTAATGTATCAGATAAGGAACAGGTACGAAAAGAAATGTTATCTGCATCTATATTTTTTGATGAAATAAAAAAGAAATATTTTTCGGATAAGGCATCTTTTAAGGAACGTTCATGGGGAATGAGTCAAGATTATGATGTTGCTGTGAGCTGTAATTCAACGATGGTGCGTATAGGGACAAAGATTTTTGGTCCTCGTTTATATTAAATGTAATATAAGTAAATTTTATTTTTAAGTGTCCATAGTAAATATTATAAAAATATATTATCTTTGTACTCTTGAAGCTATTTTTTAAGCATGGTAAAGACAAAGGACGCAAGTAGTAGTGGCAAGACATCTACAAAGAAGCCAGTAACAAAAAAGAGAGGTGCTAAAGCTAAGAAAGCACCTATAAAACGTACTATATCAGATGCTCTTATCCCTATAAAGGATGAGACATGGCTTATACAGCCCATTGCAGTAACGATGATGCGTTATGATTATTCGCTTATTCAGGTGCGAATACTTGTTTCTATAGTTGAAAATTTACAAGCTATTTTGCTTGGTATTTTAAATAATAAGCAGAGTGCACAGCTTGATCTGTTTCAGACAAAAGAATTAGATGAAGATGGACGTATGCCTATTAAATTGCCTTTTAAAGAATTAGGGGTTGATCCAAATCATTATCCAGAGCTTCGCACATCTTTAAAAATGTTAGCGTCTTTACCTGTAGAAATTCCTTATAAGACTTCAGAAGGTAGGAAATATACCAAATATACTAACCTTTGTGATGTTTATATTCCTCAAGATCGTTCATATAATAAGTATGCTATTTTAAAACTTAATCGTGCAGTTGCAGAGCGATTGGTATCTTTAGATTTGGGTTATCATCGTTTAGGAAAGCAGATAGTTTTTGCTTGTAAGAATAAATACACTCAGCGTATTTATATGTTTATAGAGTCATGGGTTAATAAAGGGCGTACAGTTATAAAAACAATAGACTTTCGTAAGATGCTTCGTTTAGAAGATAATTATAAGAAGTTTTCTGATTTTTGTCGTCGTGTTCTTGAGCCTGCTATGGCAGAGCTTAAAGATATGGCAGCTAAGGGATATTGTGATTGTTACTTTGAATATGAAAAGAAATATGATCATGGTCAGCGTGGAGGAGAGCCTGATGAGCTTATTTTTACTATATTTAAGGCAAATAATAATGTATCAGAGCAATTGGCAGCTATGTCTGAAGCTCAGCGTAGCCAGTTTAAATCAATGCTATTGAAATATTTTGAATTTGATGCTGAGCGTGCGCAACAGCTTGCTCTTCGTATAAATGCAGAATCATACCAAGAGGTTATTAGTAAGCTAATTGATCTTCGTGAGCGTTTTCGTAATACATATATTAAAGATAAGGCTGCTTATACTTATAAAAGTTTAGATGAATTGTTAAAGCAAAAAGAAAGTGTAGCCTCTGAAGCTGTTGTAGTAGAATAAAAATAGTATTTAGCAGGGATATAGTATATCTATAATATATTATTATATTTGGCAGCTTGCGATTTGTTGTTTATTTTAGCATATATTAAACACCTAAATATATAAGTTATTTTATATAAGATGGATATTTTACCATTTTATTTTTCTAACTTTGTACACATTAATAGTGTTTAATTATAAATAAATATAAATAATAGATAAGTAGAAATGAAAGCATTTGTATTTCCTGGTCAAGGCTCACAATTTGTGGGTATGGGTAAAAATCTTTATGATAGTAATGAGTTAGCAAAAGAGCTATTTGATAAAGCTGATAGTATTTTAGGCTTTAAAATAACAGATGTAATGTTCACAGGTACTGATGAACAGTTAAAGGAAACAAAGGTTACGCAGCCAGCTGTGTTTTTACATAGTGTTATTTCTGCATTATGTCAGGGCAAAGAGCTTAAGCCAGATATGGTAGCAGGCCATTCTTTAGGTGAATTTTCAGCTCTTGTGTTTTCTGGTGCTTTAAGTTTTGAAGATGGATTAAAGCTTGTAGCTGCTCGTGCAAATGCGATGCAGAAGGCTTGCGAGCAAAATCCAGGTACTATGGCAGCAATTATAGGTTTATCTGATGATAAGGTTGTAGAGATATGCAAGAAGGTAAGTAGTGAAGGTAAGGTGGTAGTAGCTGCTAATTTTAATTGTCCTGGTCAGTTGGTTATTTCAGGTAGTACCGATGGTATAAAAGAAGCTTGTGAATTATTAAAGTCTGCTGGTGCTAAGCGTGCATTGCCTTTAAAGGTTGGGGGTGCTTTCCATTCTCCATTAATGGATATTGCTAAGCATGAGCTTCAAGTAGCCATAGAAGCAACTAATTTTAATACGCCTAAATGTCCTGTTTATCAGAATGTAGATGCTTGTGCACATACAGACGCTGCAGATATAAAACTTAATTTGATAGCACAGCTCACATCAAGTGTCCGTTGGACAGAAAGTGTACAGAACATGATAGCCGCAGGTGCTACGGAGTTTATAGAGTGTGGTCCAGGAACAGCTTTGCAAGGTATGATAGGTCGTATTAATAAAAGTGTAACAGCACGTAGTTTGTAAGTTTTTTTTAAGATATTTGTTAGAGGGGTTATCTTTTTTAGTATTAAAACCATATTATTTGTTGTTTATGCTAATGGTTTTAATCCTAAATACTTACGATAACTCCTTATTGTTTTATAATGTCATTAAGGCATTTTAAGTTTTTAAATAATGGTAATATATCAAATCTTTACTCGTACCTTTGGTAATAAGCATGTAGCTTGCAAAGAGAATGGTTCTATACAAGAAAATGGCGTAGGAAAGATGAAAGATCTTTCCACAAAAATACTTCAAAAGATACAGCAAAGTGGTTTTACGCATGTATGGTTTACTGGTATTATTCGTCATGCAACAACAACAGATTATTCTATGTTTGGTATTCCTAAGCAGCATGCACAAGTAGTAAAGGGGAAGGCAGGCTCACCTTATGCTATAACCGATTATTATGATATTGATCCAGATATAGCTACAGATGTGCCACATAGAATGGAGGAGTTCGAGTCTTTAATTAAGCGAACTCATGATCAAGGTCTAAAGGTAATTATAGATTTTGTACCTAACCATGTAGCACGTGAATATAAAAGTATAGCTAAGCCTAAAAATGTTTGCGATTTGGGGGCTGATGACAACATACATAAGCATTTTGATGCACAAAATAATTTTTATTATTGTCCAGAGGTTGCTTTAGATCTATCTGCTATTAATGTTTCAGATACTGGAGAAACTTATTATGAATATCCAGCAAAGTGTACTGGAAACGATTGCTTTAAGTCTAATCCGGGACAGAACGATTGGTATGAAACGGTAAAATTAAATTATGGTGTTGATTATTGTGACTTAGGAGGTCGTAGCGAACATTTTAATCCTGTACCATCTACATGGAAGAAGATGACAAAAGTTCTTATGTTTTGGGCTGCAAAAGGAATAGATGGTTTTCGTTGTGATATGGCAGAGATGGTACCTACAGCATTTTGGAAATATGCAATATTTAGGGTAAAAAGATATTTTCCATATATCAAATTTATAGGTGAAGTCTATAATCCAGAGTTATACAGAGAGTATATTAAGGCTGGTTTTAATTATTTATATGATAAGGTGGGAATGTATGATACTCTTCGTGGGGTAATATGTGGATATAAGCCAGCTGCAGATATTACTAAGGCATGGCAAGCTGTAGATGATATTCGTTCTCATATGTTGTATTTTTTAGAAAATCATGATGAACAGCGTATTGCTTCTGATTTTTTTGCAGGAGAAGGACGTAAAGGTATTCCTGCTTTGATAGTTTTTGCCCTTTTTCAGTCGAATCCTATTATGATATATTCCGGACAAGAATTTGGTGAAAAAGGAATGGAAAAGGAAGGATTTTCAGGAGTTGATGGGAGGTCTACTATATTTGATTATTGGAGTACTTCTACTATACGTAAAGCCTTTTATAATGTAGGCAGATTATCCACAAAACAGAGATATCTTCGAGATATATATTATAAAATACTTTGTTTAAGAGAAGAGGCATCTATATCTGGGGGATTAACTTATGATTTGATGTATGCAAATTTTAATAAATCTACATTTGATACCAGCAAGCAATTTGCATTTATGCGTGGTCAAGGTAAGGAACGTTTATTGATAGTTGCTAATTTTGACGATAAAGCATCTACTATATCTGTAACAATTCCTGAACATGCGATGAAATTTTTAAAGATAAAACGAGATTATTATCTTTTGACAGATCTTCTAACAGGTGAACAGATTGATGCTATTATATCGCCTAATGGAGAAGTAAGAATGCATATAGAGGGTAATAGTGGAAGAGTATGGAAGTTTGAAGTATAAAGTATAATGCCTTGGATATATATGAAGACATAGTATATTTATATAAGAGTTGTTTTCTTAACATGTAAAAATAATATTTTTAATACAGTTTAGTATATTATAAAATGCTATTTTTAGTGGGTTAAGAAGTGGAAAATATTAAGATAAGAAGCAAAATGTTTTATTATTTGCAAGATAGGTTGATTTATGTCAATAAATAGCGGCTTCGATGTAAAATATCATAGAAATATTTGTTAGGTATTGTTGAAGGTCGTAACTTTGCATTGCAATTAAGAGATACACACTAGCTTGCTAGTTATAGATAATATTCAAATAGATATTTATTCTAGGTAATCAAGATTGCTCAGGATTATAGAAAATTGTTTAGGTTAGTAATAGATTTAGGTTTTTAGTTATATTTTAGGTAAAGATTGTAGAGAATTAGCGTCGTGAGACGGTAGTTTATCGGAGATAACGGTGGGGCAGTTGCTCAGCCGTTTTTTCTTTTTATATAAGTTATAATTCTTCTTATGTATATTTGTGGGATAGGGGGAATTATGTAATATTATAGCTTAGCAAATCTAAAAAGAAATAAATTTTTATTTAAAGCTTTCCTTAGATTAGTTTTAAATACCAAAAATCAAAAGAAAATATTTTACATTAGTACGAGTTTTAGAAAATATTTTGTATGTATAAAGAAATATTTTTTTATCTTTGTAACTTATATTATTTATAAGAAGCGGGAAGATATATGATATCTATAGAGAAGTTGAAGGTAGAGTTTGGCGTTAAGCCATTGTTTGATGATGTATCGTTTGTTATCAATGCTAATGATCGTATAGCGTTGGTAGGTAAAAACGGTGCAGGCAAATCTACTATGCTTAAGATATTAAGTGGGCTGCAAGTGCCCACTTCGGGGAAGGTATCTATTCCTAATGATATAAAGGTGGGATATTTACCTCAGGTAATGAACTTGTCTGACGATACTACATTGCGTGAGGAGACTCGTAAGGCTTTTTCTGATAATACGAGGTTAGCTCATAAGATAGAGAAGTTACAAAAAGAGCTTGAGACGCGTACCGATTATCAGAGCGATAGTTATACCGACTTGTTAAATAGGTTTACCTTAGAGCATGAGCGTTATAACATGATGGGGGGCGAAAGTTATGAAGCAGAGATGGAGCGTACACTTGTGGGTTTAGGCTTTGTGCGTAGCGATTTCGACCGTCCTACAAAAGAGTTTTCTGGTGGTTGGCGTATGCGTATAGAGTTAGCAAAGATATTGTTAAGTGCTCCTGATGTGTTATTGCTCGATGAGCCTACTAACCATTTAGATATAGAGTCTATAGGGTGGTTAGAAGAGTTTTTAGTGCAGAGTGGTAAGGCTGTTGTGTTAGTATCTCATGACAGAGCCTTTATTAATAATGTAACCAATCGGACGATAGAGATAACCTGTGGTCATGTGGAGGACTATAAGGTAAAGTACGATGAGTATTTAGTACTTCGTAAAGAGCGTCGTGAGCAACAAATGAGAGCTTATGAAAACCAGCAAAAGGAGATAGCCGATATAAAGGCTTTTGTAGATCGTTTCCGTTATCAAGCTACTAAAGCGGTGCAGGTGCAGCAGCGTTTACGACAGTTAGAAAAGATAGTTCCAATAGAGATAGACGAGGTAGACAATTCTGCCATGCATTTAAAGTTTCCTCCTTGTCTTCGCTCGGGCGATTATCCTGTAATAGCTTCAGAGCTATCTAAGAGCTATGGTGAAAAGGTAGTGCTTCGTGGTGTGGATCTTACAGTAAAGCGAGGTGAGAAGGTGGCTTTTGTGGGTAAAAATGGTGAAGGAAAGTCTACGTTGGTTAAGTGTATCATGGGCGAGATACCTTTTGAGGGTAATCTAAAAGTGGGTCATAACGTTCATATAGGTTATTTTGCACAGAATCAGGCGCAGCTATTAGATGAGAATATTACAATCTTTGACACAATAGATAGTGTTGCCAAAGGTGAGATGCGTTTACGGGTAAACGATCTTTTAGGTGCTTTTATGTTTGGTGGTGAGACATCTGATAAATATGTCAAAGTGCTCTCTGGCGGCGAGCGTTCACGCTTAGCAATGATAAAGCTTTTATTAGAGCCTGTAAACTTGCTTATATTAGACGAGCCTACTAATCATCTTGATATAGCATCTAAAGAGGTATTAAAAGAGGCAATTAAGGCTTTTGACGGTACAGCTATTATAGTATCTCACGACCGTGAGTTTTTAGATGGTTTAGTGAGCAAGGTCTATGAGTTTGGAGCAGGTAAGGTACGTGAACATATTGGTGGTATTTACGACTATCTTCGCTATCATAATGCTGTGAGCATAGAGCAGGCTGTGAGTAATGGTAAGATAGTGAAAGATGAAAAGAAGCCTGATGTTTCTGTTAAGGAAAAGCTCGTTAAGCCAGATGATAGCTTATCTAAAGACACTCTGGAAGACAGCAAGGCATTATATGCTAAGCGAAAAGAGTTGCAGAAAAGGATAAAGAAAGCAGAGCGAGTAGTAGAACTTTTGGAAAAGAAGATAGATAGTTTAGAGGCTCGTAAGAAGGAGCTTGATGCTATGCTTATGCAGGAAGAAAATGCGTCTAATATGGATCTTGTAAACGAATATACTATTTTACAGCAAAATATAGATGCGGAGAACGATAATTGGCTTAAGAATAGCGAAATATTGGAAGAGCTTAAAAAGGAGGGGCTTAAGCTGTTATAAAAAAAATATATATTACAATATTAAATATTAAAAACGAAAAGAAAACATGCAAATTAAACAAATTTTACCTACGATGATGTTATTATCAGCTCCTGTGGTATCTTTTGCTCAAGGAGCAGCAGGTATCAAGGCAGAGAATTTAGATAGGTCGGTTAATCCAGCTACCGACTTTTATCAGTTTGCTACAGGTGGTTGGCAAAAGCTACATCCGCTTCCTGCAGCCTATTCACGTTATGGTTCTTTTGATTTACTTCAAGAAAACAATAATAAGCGTATAAACAGTATTCTTACAAGTCTGCTTAAATCTAAGAACAAGAAAGGTAGTGTAGAGCAGAAATTAGGCGACTTCTATAGACTTGCAACTGACTCTGTTCGTCGCAACAAAGAAGGGATAGCTCCTGTAAAGCCTTTGTTAGATGAGATGGAGCAAGCTAAGAGTATAGCCGACCTTAATGCTCTTCGTAAGAAATATGCTATTTTTGGTTATGGCGAAGTGGCAGGTACATTTTTTGGAGCAGATGAAAAGAATGCTACACAGAATATCTTTAATGTTTATCAAGGTGGGTTAACACTGGGACAGAAGGAATATTACCTCGATAATGATAAAGCTACAACTGACATTCGTAATGCATACAAGAGGCATATTGTAAATATGTTTAAGCTTTTTGGCTTTACCACACAGCAAGCAGAGCAGAAACGTGATGCTATTATTCGTTTTGAGACTATGTTAGCTTTAGTTTCTAAGAATAGAACAGAACTTCGTGACCCAGAGGCTAATTACAATAAGATGACTTTAAAGGAGTTTGAACAAAAATATCCTAACCTCGATATAGAGGCTATGGCAAATGCCAGCGGTATAAAGAGCGAATATATACAAACAATGGTGGTAGGTCAGCCAAAGTTTTTAGAAGGCTTGGATAAGATAATAGCTACACAAGAGGTAGAAGAGCTGCGTGCTCGAATGGAATGGGACGTTATAATGTCTTCGGCTAACTATTTGAGTGATGATATTCGTGCAGAATATTTTAATTTCTTTAGTAAGACAATGCGTGGGGCTAAGGAGGACTTTCCGCGTTGGAAGCGTGCAACCTTACAGATAGAAAACCTGATGGGCGAGGCGCTTGGTCGCATATATTGTAAGCGTTATTTTACAGCTTCGAGCAAGCAGCGTATGATAAACCTTATTAACAACCTAAAGTCTGCACTCTCTGATCGTATTAACGCACAAGATTGGATGTCGGAACAGACAAAGAAAGCAGCACAAGAAAAACTTGCAACTTTTTACGTTAAAGTGGGCTACCCTGATAAATGGAAGGACATCTCTGCATTAGTTATAGACCCTACAATGTCTTATTATGACAATGTGCTTGCTGCACGTGCTTTCTGGGCTAAGCAAGAGATAAAGGAAAAGGCAGGAAAGCCAGTAGATAGAGATGAATGGGGCATGACGCCACAGACAGTTAATGCTTATTATAATCCAACTACTAATGAGATATGTTTCCCTGCAGGTATTTTGCAATATCCTTTCTTTGATGCTAAGGCTGATGATGCTTTCAATTATGGTGCTATTGGCGTAGTAATAGGTCATGAGATGACACACGGATTTGATGACCAGGGGCGTAAGTACGATAAGAATGGTAATATGAGCGATTGGTGGACAGATGCTGATAGCAAGAAGTTTGATGAGCGTACAGGTAAGTATGCTGATTTCTTTAGTGCTATAAAGGTACTTCCAGACCTTAATGCAAATGGTAAGTTTACACTTGGAGAAAATCTTGCCGATCATGGAGGTTTGCAGGTAGCTTATGCTGGACTTCAAAAGGTAAGCAAAACAAAGAGATTAAAAAATCTTCTTGGCTTCACTCCTGAGCAGCGTTTCTTTTTAGCATACGCAGGAGTATGGGCTAATAATATCACAGAAGCAGAGATACGTAATCGTGTAAAGAGCGATCCTCACTCATTGGGTAAGTGGCGTGTAAATGGGGCTCTTCCACATATAGATGAATGGTATAAAGCTTTTAATGTAAAGTCTACCGATAAGATGTATCTTCCTGAAAATGAGCGTTTGAAGCTTTGGTAAGCTAAAACATATTATTTGAAAATAATAAATGAGGCACATTAGTATAAAAAACAATGTGCCTTATTTTTTTATGTCAACTTGTTTATAGATAGAATCTTCATAACAGTATATATAAAAGGCATATATACAAGAAAGTAGTAGCTTATAGTGATGATAAACAAAGACTTTTGTGATAAATAAAAACAGTCGTTGGTAGAAGGATAAAGAATGTATAAGGACTAAAAATAAATTATTTTTAGTCCATTTTTAATTTATTTTTGTGTTAAAAATAAATTATTTTTATTTTAAGTAGGTGTTATTTCCCCCTTTTATATATGATGTATCTTAACCCTAAAACTTATTGTTTCTTTTTAATAGTGT
>NZ_ADFQ01000083.1:0-59427 GCF_000177355.1 Prevotella amnii CRIS 21A-A | reverse complement strand
AATCTATTTTTTATATAAAAATAGATTAAAAACGTCTCATAGAGATTTCTTTTTTATTGTAAAATACGCTTATTTTTAGAATAAATACAGAACGTTTTTACTAAAAATCTAATGTTATCTTACTACAATGATATGTTTATTTTGGTAATTATATCATTTTTATTATATTTATAGGAACCAGTTTTTAAGAAAAATCTTTGTTTAAATAGTTTTTTTTCTTAACTTTACAACGTAACATTAATTATAACTGTTTTATGATGGATTATTTTGTACAAAACATTTGGCTGATATGGTCGCTTGTTTGCTTACTTTGCCTAATTTTAGAGCTTACTTCAGGCGACTTCTTTTTAATGTGTTTTGCTATAGCCGGTTTACTTACAGCTATATTATCTTGTTTCATAGATAGCATTGTTTTTCAGATAATTATCTTTGCGGTATGTTCTGTTTTGAGCATTATCTTTGTGCGCCCTATTATATTAAAATATTTTCATCATAATGAGAAGGTACGGCCAAGTAATGCTGATGCGCTTATTGGTCGTAAGGGGCTTATTACAGAGCCTATAAAAGCAGGAGGAGGTTTTGGTAGAGTACAGATAGATGGCGATTATTGGAAGGCATATAGCATAAGTCCTACAACAATAGAGGTAGGAGAGCAGGTGAAAATAGTAGCTCGCGATTCTATTATTGTTACTGTTGAGCGTTGTTGATAATATTCAGAAAGAAAAAATTATTCATTAAAACTTTATTTAATATGGACATTACAATTTATATCCTTATTGCTATAATATTATTAGCAATAATCATAGTAAAGAAATCGTTAGTTATTATCTCGCAAAGCGAAACAAAGATAATAGAACGTTTAGGTAAATATCATGCAACTCTGCAGCCTGGTATAAATGTTATTATTCCGTTTATGGATCATGCTAAGGAAATTATTGCGCTACGTTCTGGTAGATATGCATATACTAATTCTATAGACCTAAGAGAGCAAGTTTACGATTTTGCTCGTCAAAATGTAATAACAAAGGATAATATTCAGATGCAGATAAATGCTTTGCTTTATTTTCAGATAGTAGATCCTTTTAAGGCTGTATACGAAATTAACAATCTTCCTAACGCTATTGAGAAACTTACACAAACTACTTTGCGTAATATAATAGGTGAGATGGAACTTGATCAAACTCTTACCTCGCGTGATACTATTAACACTAAGCTACGTTCAGTTTTAGATGATGCTACAAATAAGTGGGGAATAAAGGTTAATCGTGTAGAGTTACAAGACATTACTCCCCCAGAAAGTGTTCTTCAGGCAATGGAGAAACAGATGCAAGCAGAGCGTAATAAGCGTGCTACAATACTTACGAGTGAAGGAGAAAAGCAAGCAGCTATTTTGCAGTCGGAAGGAGAAAAAACTTCTATGATAAATCGTGCAGAAGCTAATAAACAGCAACAGATACTAATAGCAGATGGACAAGCTGAGGCTCGCATTCGTAAGGCAGAAGCAGAAGCTATAGCCATACAAAAAATAACAGATGCAGTAGGGCAGAGTACTAATCCTGCTAATTATCTTATAGCACAAAAATATATCCAGATGCTTAGCGATTTAGCTAAGAATAACAATCAGAAGACTGTTTATCTGCCATTTGAAGCATCTAATTTGATGGGGTCTATAGGCGGAATTAAGGATATGTTTAAAGAAAAATAAAAGGTATATAATATATAAATGAATAGAAAATCTTTAAAGATATGTATTTTTTGTGGTGCACGCCCCAATTTTATGAAGGTAGCACCTATTATAAAAGCAATAAGTAAGCAAGAGTGTATAACATACACTCTTGTCTATGCTGGAGGAAAAGATGATCCTACAATAGAGGATAAGCTTTTTGAGGATTTGCAGATAATGCCCCCAACAGAGTATCTTGGTGCAGATAGTGCAAATCTTAATGAGCTAACAGGTCAGGTAATGTCTATGTTTGAATTGTATCTTCAGACACATCCGACCGATGTTGTTATAGTAGTAGATGATCTTGCTTCTACTATGGCTGCAGCTATAGTAACAAAAAAGCAAGCTCTTACCTTAGTACATATTGCAGCAGGTACTCGTTCTTTTGACATTACAATGCCTAAAGAAATTAATCGTTTAGTAATAGATGGATTATCAGATATTCTTTTTACGGCAGGTGTTAGCAATAATAGTATAGCAAATAAAGAGGGGGCAGAGCTATCAAAGGTATATATGGTAGGTAATATTTTGATAGACAATATTCGTAATAATAGAAAATTAATGGCAAATATAAATTTGTCCTCAATAAAAGAGCTTGCAAATATAGATATTAAGCAAGGTAAGTATTTGTTATTTACTATAAATCGTAAAAAGCTCCTTAACGAAGAAGCAGAACTCTATAGGCTACTTAAATCTTTAATAGAAAGTTCTCAAAGTGTGCCTATTATAGCACCCTTACGCCCTTCAGCTACAGCCATAGTAAAGGAAATAGCTTTAAAAAATAATATCGATATAAGTAATTTTCATATCATACCTCCTTTAGGATTTTTAGAATTTAGTTATATAAGTGCGCATGCTATGGGTGTAGTAACCGATTCTGGCAATGTAGCAGAAGAAGCAACATTTAATGGTGTTCCTTGTATAACTTTAAATAGCTATACCGAACATATAGAAACTGTTACAGTAGGTTCTAATGTGTTGGTAGGTGAAAATCCTGATACTCTTTCTATAATGGTAAAGAAAATAGTAAATGGAAAATGGAAAAAGTCAGGCATACCAGACCGTTGGGACGGTAGGTCAGCTGAGCGCATTGTACAAATACTTTTAGAGTTGTGATAACTCTAAAAGTATTTGCGCATTATAAGATATATTTTTAGGATAACACATTATGCATCATAGCGTTGATAATTACACATATTTAACAAAAGGACCACTACATAAAGTAATTATAACCATGGCATTACCCACTATGGTATCTATGCTTGTAACAGGATTTTATAATATTGTAGATACTTATTTTGTGGGACAATTAAGTACACAAGATACTGCTGCCGTAGGAATAGTTTTTTCTTTAATGTTCCTTATTCAGGCTGTAGGTTTTTTCTTTGGACACGGATCGGGTAATTATATTTCACGCGAATTAGGAGCACAACATCAAGAAAAAGCATGTGTAATGGCATCTACCGGCTTTTTCTATTCTTTTTGTTTCGGCATACTTATAACCTTATTTGGAGAATTGCTGCGTATTCCTTTAGCTCATTTTTTAGGTAGTACACCTACTACTCTGCCTTATATCTTAAATTTTATGACCATAATACTTATTGGTGCTCCTTTTGTAACATCTTCACTTACATTAAACAATCAGATGCGTTTACAGGGAAATGCTACATATGCTATGTATGGCATTATAACAGGTGTAGTTGTTACTATAGTATTAGATCCTTTTTTTATATTTACTTTGGGAATGGGGATTAGAGGTGCAGCAATAGCTACTGTTATAGGTCAGATAACATCATGGGGGATTCTTCTTTTTATGACACATAGTGGTGAGAATATAGGCATTCAGCTTAATAATATAAAAATATCATATAAAGCTATGAAAGAAATATTTCTTGGTGGTAGTCCTTCTCTTATGCGTCAAGGATTAGCAAGCATAGCTACTATGATGCTTAATGTAGCTGCCAGTCATTATGGCGACTCAGCTATTGCCGCTATAAGCATAGTAACACGTATCTGTATGCTTATCTTTGCAGCTGTGATTGGTTGGGGACAAGGATTCCAACCTGTTTGTGGATTTTGTTATGGTGCAAAACTTTATCGCAGACTTACAGATGCCTTCAAATTTACTGTAGTTATAGGTACTTCTTTTCTGATTATTTGCTCTGTTATAGGATTGTTCTTTAGTAGTTCGTTAATAGGAATATTTAGAGATGATCCTAAAGTAATTAAAATAGGTGTAGTTGCTTTACGTTGTCAGATGATAGTTCTTCCTTTAAACGCATTTATATTAGTTAGCAATATGATGGCACAAACTTGTCGAAAACCATGGCGTGCCAACACACTTGCAGCAGCAAGGCAAGGATTATTTTTTATTCCATTAATAATAATATTACCACAAATATGTGGGTTAAGTGGAGTAGAAATGTGCCAAAGCGTAAGTGATTTTTTAGCATTTATACTGACCATACCTATTATAATATATACTTTTAGAGAGCTTAGATATGAAGATATAGTTTTAACAAAGCAGCAGTAATATCTTATATAAAAGTATACAAAAGATAATGTAAATATAATAAAAAATATAGATAAACAGTTATGATTAAAAAGATTTTTAAAGTAAAAGGCATGAAATGCCAGCATTGTAAGACAAATATAGAAACGGCTGTAAAAAAATTAGAATATGTAAGTAATGCAGAGGTAGATCTTGAAAAAGGCAGTTTAACAATAGAATATGATGAGAGTGTAATAGTTTCTAATAAACAGATAAAAGAAGCTGTAGAGGGCGTAGGTAGGTTTGAAATAATCTTATAAAAGTATTTAAAAGAAAGCATCAATATGAAACAGACTTTACCTATAGTAGGAATGGCATGTTCGGCTTGCTCTGCAAATATAGAGCGGACACTTTCTTCATTAAAAGGAGTATCTTCGGCAAAAGTATCTTTGATTGGACGTTCAGTTTTAATTGACTTTAATCCTGATATTATTTCTTTAGAAACAATGAAAAAAGAAATAAATAATCTGGGATATGATCTTATCATAGATAAAGATACTTCTACTGAAAAAACAGAAAAAATATATTATACCCGTCTTAAACGTAAAACAGTTCTTTCATGGATATTTTCTATATTTATAATGGCTATATGCATGGGGTGGATATCTATAGGAAATAAACTGATGAATAATCAGCTTGCTATGATAATAGCTTTACTAAATATTTACTATTGTGGTAGACAGTTTTATATCACAGCTTGGCGACAAATAAAGCATCGCTCTGCTTGTATGGATACCCTTGTTACAATATCTACTTCTGTAGCTTTTATTTTTAGTACGTTTAACGTGTTTTGGGGCAATGAAGTCTGGGGGAAAAATAATATAGAATGGCATACATACTTCGACTCTTCTGTAATGATAATTACATTTGTTCTTACAGGCAGATTAATAGAAGAATGGGCAAAAGATAACACAGCATCATCTATTCGAAAGTTAATGAAGATGTCTCCTAAAAAAGCACATGTAGTTAATGGTAATAAAATAGCAGAAGTGCCAATATCTGCTATTGAGGTTGGAGATATAATAGAGGTTTGTCCAGGAGAAAAAGTTCCTGTAGATGGAGAGGTTATATGGGCTGAAAGTTTTATGAATCCTACAGCTTCTTACATTGACGAGAGCATGATAACAGGAGAGCCTACACCTGTAGAAAAGGAAAAAGGGGCAAAGGTTCTTGCAGGCACTATACCCACACAAGGTAAGTTTCGTATGCGAGCGCAGCAGATAGGAGAATATACTGCGTTGGCACAGATTATTAATATGGTGATACAAGCACAAGCATCTAAAGCACCCATAGAACGTCTTGTAGACAAAGTAGCATCTGTTTTTGTTCCAGCAATAGTAAGCATATCATTTATAACATTTTTATTATGGTGGTTTATAGGTGGTAATGCAGTATTGCCACAAGCTATATTGTCTGCGGTATCAGTGCTTATAATAGCTTGTCCTTGCGCAATGGGTTTAGCAACTCCTACTGCTTTAATGGTAGGAATGGGTAAAGCTGCTGAACATAAAATACTTATTAAAGATGCTACTGCTATGGAACAGCTATGTAAGGTTAATGCCCTTGTAATAGATAAAACAGGTACACTTACTATACCAAACCTAAATATAGATTTTACTAAATCGGATAATCTTTCTATTAAAGAGCGTGAAAGTTTAAAGCCAAATGCTCTTAAGGCTATAAAGCTACTGCAAGAGCGTAACATAAAGATATATATGATAAGTGGAGATACTGCGGAAGCTACACAGTATTGGGCTGATAGGGTAGGAATAAAAAACTACTTTAGTAGAGTGCAGCCACAAGACAAAGGCAACTTGGTAAGCAAATTACAAGCTGAAGGTAATACAGTAGCAATGGTAGGCGATGGTATTAATGATACTCAAGCATTAGCTCTTTCTGATGTAAGTATAGCTATAAGTAAAGGTACTGATGTTGCTATGGATATAGCTCAAGTAACATTAATGGGAGACGATTTGCTATCTATCCCTGAAGCTATTCTTTTAAGCAAAAAAACGGTAAGAATGATTCGACAAAATCTCTTTTGGGCTTTTCTTTATAATATTATTTGTATTCCTCTTGCAGCAGGGGTTATGTATGCTTTAAATATAAAAATGCAGATTAACCCTTCTTTAGCAAGTCTAATGATGGCATTATCCAGTGTAAGTGTAATACTTAATAGTTTACGTTTACGACTAATAAAATAACTTACTAAATAAATTTAGTTTTTAAGATCGTTTTATCCATTAGAAAGATAAGTTGAACCCGAAGCGAATACCATTTTTGTTAATGCCATTCCTTCCTGTATAGGTTAGGCGACGAACATAATTTATTTGCAAACACTTAAATATATTATAAACTCCTACAACTAATTCCATGTAAGGTGTATTAGTCATGGTATATGTCTCTTCAGGAAATTTATAGAGGATAGGATCATTAATATTATTAGATAAGAGCGGGTTATTTTTATGTGTAAGATCTCCCCACATACTTTTAAAAGCTATATATTCTCGCCACTTTAGTTTTTTAATAAGTGGAATGCGGTTGAATATTTTTCCTTGAATGCGCCATGCAATAGAAATCATAGCATAACGGTCATTTAAGAATTCCATGTTATTCATCATAGAGAAAGTTTGTGCATTCTCGAAATATGATGTATTTATAGGCGGCATAATTAATAGAGGGAAAGGTACTTTGTTCCATTGAGCACCAGCTATAAGTTTCGAGTCTATATTTCCCCAACTACCCAGCCATATACGCTTGTAAGCGGTTATTTCTGTTAAGTTAGAAGAAAAGTTACTACCTAAAAAACCTTTACATCCCAAAGTATGTTTTAATGTGATTTGTAAAGCATCACGATTAACCTCAAAACGGTGTTGTTTAGTATTAATATAATTCTGACCAGGACGATAGCTAAAAGATAAAGTAAATTCTGTACGTCTAATTTTATCAATTATAGAGCCATTCATATGCTGGAATACTAATGTCCCTGTAGGAGTATTACTTTCAGTGCAAGCCTCTATATGTGTTTTTAGTCCATAATCAGTTTCCCATTGAAAATTTATTTTTTGGCGATTGAAAAAGTACATTTTTTCAACCTTGACAGGACGAAAAGTCATAAAGAAATTATCTTTATTATGAATAATAAATTTATCAGAAGGAGATTCAATATCGTTATTTGTTTCTAAAGTAAGTGTTCGAACAGGAAACTCTATAGGCAAATACTCTGGTTTATTAAAGGAATATATAATTTTAGCATCATAATAATGTTTATTAATTTTTGTGCCATAAGCATAATAACCTTCAAAGAACCAGTGAGGATTAAAGTTTGCCGTAGTATGTGCAGAAGCACGTAAGCGATAACCATCTACAAAATTTTTAGAGATGATAGTGTTAATAGGTCCTATATCAATCTTTGAAGGATGTTTTTGTGAACCTGTTTCTATAAAGTTTTCTATTAGTATTTTTGCAGCAAGTATAATCCAATTAAAACCTTTAGCTTTTGTAATATTGTCTACAAAATTATTAATATTTGCTTCTCCTTTTGATAGCTTTATCTTGCGATGTTCGTCCCAATATTTTTTACTACGCTTTTTAGCATTATATTCATATATTATATTAGTCTTTCCTCTAAAAGATTCCTCAGATATTGAGTCAAAACTATAATCATATAATTTTGTAGTACGAATGGCAATGGCGCGCTCTAATAATTTTGTTAAACGCAATTCTGCTATAAGATTATCATTGGTCATTACCCATTCGTTATTAGGTAGTTTGTTAAATTCTTGCTCAAACCTCATTGATTGTATAAAGTTTACACCAGTGTTTGCAGGTAATTGCATTACACATTTACGAACATGTAATGTGCTATCAGCCAAGACATACAGCTCTCCTCTAAATCCAAAATCTAACTGATTAGCAGGCATAAATTGTAAACGTATACATTTATCTTGGTCAACATAAGTAGTATCATCTATATAAAAATGATAAAAAGATATAGCTGTACTACCTATAGGGGAAGGAAATCGCTTTTGTAGTAACTCTATCTTATCATCATAAATATCTATATCTTTAAGAAACTCTTTTGCCATAATATTAAAAGTGCCACCTGTTTGTAACAGTTTAGACATACCCCGTGTATCTTCTGCTTCGATAATATCCCTCTCTGTTTTAGGACTTTTTCTATATAGATGTTTTATAAGTGTTTCATCTACTGATAGAGGAAGTATTAATTGATTATTATATGGACATACTTCCACTTGTTTTATTAAGAATGGATGCTTTTTAAACATATCAGTCTCTATCTCTTCAGGAGTAATATTATTTATGCCCATTGTTAGCTTCTGGTATTTCTTGTATTGGTAATAGTCGTGATTGTTTAGGTTTGTACGTTTTTTGGCAGCAATAACACGTCGCATAAGTTCTACTGCAGGATTATTTTTCCTACTGTATTTATGTCTTTTCTTTCCTTTGACAATAATACCTTCCAATCTTTTTGCCTCGTTAATCAGTTTGATAGTTAATTCACCTTCTATACTTGAGGTAATCTTTATGCGACGCGGTTTATAGCCAATCTTTGCAACTATTAGGTTTTTTCCAACTTCTTTTTTTATTATAAAAAAGCCTAATGAGTCGCTATAAGCTCTTAATTGTGTGTTAGGATATATTGCATTAGCAAAACTTATATTTTCACCAGTTTGAGCATCTATAACATGACAACGCAAATCTTGCCCTTTACAAGTTATAGTAAAGAACAAAAATACGACTAATATTAATGAATTTTTAAATACTTCTTTCATCTATACGTTACAACTATTTTTCAAAAAATATTTTTGAGAATTACAAATTTATATAAAAAATCCGTATTATAAGATTTTTGAATAAAAACAAAAAAATATATCTCATAAAATTAAATCTATAGTTATAGTCTTATATTTGAAAAAAGTATGCAAATGAAGCCTATAAAATATTATTGCTATTATCTTTTATACGAATAAAATAATTCTTATTCTGGAAAAGGTAGAAAGAAGCTGTACCATAAGGAAAATAGATAAGAAGCCACTTATTATATTTATGAAACAATGTAAAACGATATAATAAGGATTTTAAGTATGAAGTGGTAATAGTTGTGTTATCTTCTCTTTCAAAGTAGAGAAGATAACACGTTTTTATTTAAGTTTGAATGAATTTTCAATTGCAGCCAATTCTGCTGTAAAGCTTTTGTCAATTTGTAAGCGATCTTCTATCTTAGTACAACTATGTATAACTGTGCTATGATCTCTACCTCCTACAAGCTTTCCTATGCGACAAGCAGGCATCTTCGTGTATTTCTGCGCCATATACATTGTTACTTGCCTAGCTATCACTATATCTTTTTTGCGTGACCTTGAGTTTACTGCAGCTTGAGTAACATTAAAATGCTCGCAAACCTTTTCTAAAATATCATCTATAGTCAAAGGCTCATTATCTATTTTGACAGCTCTTTTTATAACTCTTTCTGCTAAATTCATATCCACTGCACTATTATAAACAACGCTATAAGCTAATAAAGAGTTAATAACACCTTGCAAATCACGGACACTACCATTAGCTGTTTGAGCAATGAATTGAATTACATCTTCAGGAATAATTAAGCCATCACGTTTTATTTTATTATGTAGAATATCTATGCATAGCTGGATATTAGGCTTCTCAAGCTCTGTAATTAGCCCTGCCTTAAATCGTGTCAATAATCGATCATTCATACCTCTTAAATCTACAGGAGGGCGATCTGAAGCTAAAATTATTCGTTTCCCATTCCTAGAAAGATGATTAAATATATGAAAGAAAGTATCTTGTGTCTTAGTAGCTGTCATCCATTCTTGAATATCATCTACAAGTAAAATATCAATAGTCTGATAAAAATGGATAAAATCATTAGTAGTATTAGTTCGAACAGAATTCGTATACTGTACTTGGAATAATCGCGCAGAAACATATAAAACTCGTTTCTGAGGATAAAGCTTTTTAATCTTTAATCCTATAGCATTTATTAAATGAGTCTTACCGCAACCAGAAGGACCATAAACAAAAAGAGGATTAAACTGATTTTTGTTAGGATGTTCAGCAATAGCTAAGCCTATAGTTAGAGGCATTTTATTGCTATCTCCCTCTACGTAATTATTAAAAGATTTATGAGAATCAAGTTGAGAATCAATATCAGGTAATACGCTATCTATAATAGTAGGCGATTGATTCCCTCTATCTGTAGTTCTTTTTGAATCTATTTGCTCAACACCTTCTGTTTGGAGCTCTTGTGTTAGGTGATGATCTTTATCAGTAATAACACTATAAGTAAGCATTACTCGCTCTCCAAAGACACGAGTAAGAACCTTTTTTAGAAGGTCAATGAAGTGCTCTTCCAAATATTCATATACAAACATACTAGGAACAAGCAATAATAAACATTTGGTAGCTGGCTGATATGATTTAAATACCAAGGGCTTAAACCAAGTGTTATATTGTTGTTCAGATACATTCTCTGATATAAGACAGAGACATTGTTCCCAAAGAGATTTTGGACTTACACTCATTAGTTATTCGCTATTTATCTAAATTCTTCTTATATAGTGAAAGGGTAAAACTTTACTATAATAAGATATTGCAAAGATAACGAAAAAAAACAAAGGAAAAACTATTTATAAAATTACTCGTATCAATTATTATAGTAACTTGCTATATTTACGAGTATTAGCTATTTTAAAAGACTATGAAGAAGTCTTCTTTTTTATATATATCTAAATATCTGAAAGACAATATATTTTTTAGTTATTATACATTTTCTATATATATGGTGAAACATTTTATCAAAATCCTCTGAAGTACTTGATATACAAATATAATACGCATACTTTGATAGATATGAAACAACTGTGTTGTTATTTAGACTGTTTTTAAATATGTAAAACTTAAAAAGTATTATTGATTAAACATAATAAACAAATGGTAGACTATGAAAATCTTGTCTACCATTTATTACTTTCAAAAATATATTGTGAGTGTCCGCCTTTAGCAGTTTTATTATATTTGCTCAAAAGAATAATGTTTGTACTAAATGAAACAAAAATATTCTGATTAATCTGCACTTATGTGGACTCTTATAAAAAACTTACTATATAATTATAAATATAAAATTATACGTAAAAATATTTTATTTATCCTATTATTCCACGTAAACGATCTTCGAAAGCTGATAGGGCGGCCTTAGCACCTTCTCCCATTGCTATGATAATTTGTTTGTAAGGTACATTAGTAACATCTCCTGCGGCATAAACTCCAGGTATAGATGTACGACAATATTCATCTACCTTAATTTCATGTTTGGGTGTAAGTGGCAATTCTCCTTTAAAAGGGTCAGAGTTGGCAGCAAGTCCTATTTGAACAAATACTCCATCGAATGGATATTCTTTCTCTTTATCAGTAATACGATCTTTTACTCTTAAAGCCGTTAGCTTTGTATCGTTACCTATAACATTAGTAGTTTGCGAATTAGTGTAAATATCTATATTTTGCATTTTATGTGCTTTTTCCTGTAATACGTTATCAGCTCTAAGGGTTTCACCAAATTCGAAAACTGTTACATGTTTGCATATACCAGCAAGGTCAATGGCAGCTTCTAAACCTGAGTTACCTCCACCTATAACAGCTACATTCTTTCCTTTATAGAAAGGTCCATCGCAATGTTGGCAAAAGTGTACGCCATGTCCAATATATTTAGCTTCACCCTCAACTCCTAACTTACGCCAAGCAGCACCAGTTGCAATAATTACTACAGGAGCTTTGAAAACTTCGCCACCTTTTACAACTATTTGTTTTTGTATATCTTTTAGATTAATACTTGTAAGTTTACGATGCTCAAATATATCAACATCATAAGTTGTAAGATGTGTTTTTAAGTCGTTAGCAAGTTTAATTCCGTTTGTTTCAGGTACAGAAATTAAGTTCTGTATACTGGTAGTATCATTTACTTGTCCACCAATACGTTCAGCTACTACTGCCACTTTTAATCCTTTGCGAGCTGTATATATTGCTGCTGAAGCTCCTGCAGGACCACCACCAATAACAATTGTATCATATATTCTCTCTATAGGTTTTATATTTTCATCATCTTGAGTACCAACTTTATCCTCAAGCTCTTCAAGTAATATTCCGAGATCTCCTCTACCTATATGAAGAGTTTCATCATTTATATATACTGCAGGTACCCCCTGTATATTATAATCCGTAATTTCTTGTTGAAATAAGCCACCATCTATCATTTCATGTGAGATATTAGGATTAATTAGACTCATAAGGTTTAGAGCTTGTACTACTTCAGGGCAATTAGTACAGGTTAAAGAAACATAAGTCTTGATTTTTAATTTTCCTTTTAAAGACTTTATTCTACGTTGTATTGTTTCATCTGGGAAGTTTTTACCTTGTCCATCTGTGTTTAATATAGCTAGGAGTAAAGAGGTAAATTCATGCCCATTAGGAATTCCACGAAAAGTAATTCCTGTGGCTTTATCATTTTTATATAGTGTAAAATGAAGTTTAGCTCCAGTTTGTTCAATATATTCAACAGATAGCTTTTCGGAAGTAGAAGCAATGTCATTTAAGAAATCGTTTAATTCTTGTTTTTTAACATCGTTAGCATCTGTTGTAACTTTAAATGTAATTTTTGATTTTAAGGAAGCAAAAATATCTTTTACTTGTTCTATTATATTTTTATCTAACATTTTTTCTTTTAAGTATATATTGTTTAATTGGTTTGTTTATAAAATAAGAAAAGAGCCTTATACAAACATTTTAATTGGTTGTAAAAATGCTTTGCATAAGACTCCCACCTATTTATATAATATATTTGTATTGGAAAATATTATTATATTTTACCTACTAAATCTATGCTTGGTTTTAATGTTTCTGATCCTTCGTTCCATTTAGCAGGGCAAACTTCACCAGGATGAGAAGCTACGAATTGTGCAGCTTTAATCTTACGAACTAACTCGTCAGCATTACGTCCTACACTGTTATCTTGTATTTCCATTAGTTTAACAAGGCCTTCTGGATCTACGACAAAAGTTCCACGGTAAGCTACGCCTTCATCTTCTTTAAACACACCAAAACCTTTTGCTAATACTGCCAATGGATCAGCAAGCATAGTGTATTTAATTTGTTTTATACTATCAGAGGTGTCAAACCAAGCTTTATGTACGAAATGTGTATCGCAACTTACAGAAAACACTTCTACTCCCATTTTCTGAAGTTCCTCATATTTATGTGAAAGATCGACTAATTCTGTTGGACAAACAAAAGTAAAATCGGCAGGATAAAAGAAAAATACAGCCCATTTACCTTTTACATCTTCATTAGAAACTGTTTTAAATTCACCGTTTTGAAAAGCCTGAACCTTAAATTCTGGCATTTGTGTGTTAATAATTGTTTGCATATCTATAATCGTTTTATTATGATTTTAATTTTCTTATTGCAAAGGTATGTATATTATAACACACAAACAACAGAAAATATTTATGATGTGATAGATTAAATCTATAATGATAACTAACTTGTTAATATTCAGCTTTATATATGAAACTTATTAATTTATTTTTTTTATTTTGATATATTATGAATTAAAATAGGTAACTTTGTATGAAGAAATATAAAGGAGGATTTAGCTAATGACACTACAACAATTAGAATATGTAATGGCTGTGTACCGTCATAAACATTTTGCACGGGCTGCTGAACATTGTAAGGTAACACAACCTACACTTAGCTCTATGATACAAAAGTTAGAAGAAGAACTTAGTGTGAAGATTTTTGATAGACGTAGACAACCCATTTTACCTACACCGATAGGATTGATTATTATAGAGCATGCGTGGAGCGTGTTGGTACGTGTGAAACGTTTAAAGGAGAAAGTAGAAGAAGAAAAGTTATCTTTAAATGGTACTTTTTATCTTGCTGTTTTGCCTACCATAGCACCATACCTTATTCCACGCTTTCTTCCACAATTAATGAATGATTATCCTAATATGGATATTCGTGTAACTGAATTGAAAACAGATGATATGCGACAAGCTATAACTCATGGTGATATTGATGCTGGAATTTTAGCTAATATAGAAGGGTTAGGTGATTTTGAAACAGCGCATCTTTATAATGAAAAATTCTATGTATATGTTTCTAAAAATGATGAATTATTTGATAAAAAAGCTATACGTACGGTAGATTTAAGAGGTGAATACCTTTGGTTATTAGATGAAGGGCATTGTTTTAGAGATCAGTTGATGAAATTCTGTTCATTAAAATCGGCTGCTAATAGTAAAAGAGCATATAATTTAGGGAGTATTGAGACTTTTATGCGTATTGTAGAAAGTGGGAAAGGAGTTACATTTATTCCCGAATTGGCTATTTCACAACTTACAGAAGAACAAAGTAAATTAGTCCGTCCTTTTGCTCATCCTATACCTTCACGTGAGATAATTATGATGACAGGTAAAAGTTTTGTACGTAATACATTACTTCAGTTTCTTATATCTACTATTCAAAATGCATTGCCACAAGAAATGATAATATCACATAATATAAAAAAGAATAATGTAGTGAAGATATAAAACACTAAAGGTTAGTTTCGTAACTATAGTATAAGGTAAATATAATATCTCTATCTTGAAAGTTTTGTTTTATGGTAAATTAATTTGATTATAGTTAAGGTGAATTTATATAACTATAGTAAACATAAAATAGAAATCTTATAAATATCTGAGTAAAGCATATTTTTATTATTTTATTATATATTTCTTAATAAAGTTCTCGCCTAATTTCACACCTTCATTATATAATGTTTCGAGTTTTATAGTATTCTTTTCTATTCGTCCTACTTCAACTGGTTTTTGAGGACGAATAACAATAATTTTGCCAGAATCTTCTAATTGTTCTACTAACTCTAATTGTTCATTATAGACTTTTATTCGCTGACTTAATGCTTCACGTAAGTGTGGATAATTTCTATATATAAAATTTGGAATTTTTATATCGTGGCCAGTAGCTCGCCATCCTTTATTGCGTGTACATATAACAACATTTGTGTCATGCCCTTTACTGATAGAGCGTTTAATAGGGATAGAGTCTATAATACCACCATCTAACATAGGAACACCATCTACATAAATTATTTTACTTACAAATGGCAAACTTGATGAAGCTTGTGCCAATTTGTTAAGGCGTTTTATATTTCCATCTGTTTCAGTTAAGTATTCTGCTTTACCAGATATGCAGTTTGTTGTAACAAATTCAAATGAAAATCCATGATTGATATTGTAAAAATATTCAGTATAGTCGAAAGGTATAAGCTCGAAAGGAAATTTCTCATATAATAATTTTGTATCAAAAATACAACCTTGAGTTATCAAATGGCGTAATCCTATGTAATTGTATTTTGTTAGCAACTCAATGTTTGATATCCTTGAACGACATGGTTGCCTGCTAATATATGAAACTCCGTTACAAGCACCTGCTGATACAGCTACAACATAGTGAAACCAAAGATCATGCATCATAAATGCATCTAAAACTCCAGATGTAAAAACACCTCTCATTCCACCACCCTCAAGGACGAGTCCTGTATTATTATTTATTTGCATAAAGTTTATAAAAATCTAATAGCAAAGTTACATAATTAAAATGAAATTACTTATCTTTGCAGCATAATCAATATTCCATAAAGTTAATATATGTTTAGCAAAGATACTTATATAAATAGACGTAATGAGCTAAAAAAGCTTGTTAAGAGTGGTATCATTATCTTATTCGGGAATAATGAATCGCCTGTAAATTTTCCTGCTAATGGATATTATCCATTTCGTCAAGATTCTTCGTTTCTATATTATTTTGGACAGAAAAGAGAAGGATTAGTAGGTGTTATTGATATTGACAATAATAAGGAATTGTTAATAGGTAATGATATAGAAATAGAAGATATAGTTTGGTTTGGTAGTGTTAATTCTGTAAAGGATATGGCAGAAGCCGTTGGTGTCGCTTCTACAGCATCGATGAAAGAGTTGGATTCTATTTGTCGTGATGCCGTACGTTTACATCGTAAGATACATTTCTTACCTCCTTATCGAGCAGATATTAAGATTCAAATTTTTGATCTTTTGGGTATCCATCCTACTAAGCAAAAAGAAGCTTCAAGTTTAGATCTTATAAAGGCTGTTGTAAAAATGCGTTCTGTAAAAAGTAATGAAGAGATAGCAGAATTGGAACGTGCCGCTATTATAGGATATAATATGCATACTACAGCAATGCGTCTTACAAAGGCTGGTCTTACGGAAAAGTTTGTTGCAGGTCATGTAGATGGTGTAGCTAATTCTTTAGGTTCGATGGTATCATTTCCTACTATTTTTACACAACATGGAGAGATTATGCATGGTAATCCATCAATGAATGTTTTAGAAGATGGTAGGCTTGTTTTATGCGACTGTGGTGGTGAAACTATGGAACATTATTGTTCAGATAACACTCGAACATTTCCTGTTAATGGAAAGTTTACACAAAGACAATTAGATATTTATAAAATAGTAGAGGAGTGTCATGATTCTGTATTAAACATAGCTAAGCCAGGTGTAAAATATAAAGATGTTCACTTTGCTGTATGCCATATCATTTTTGATAGAATGAAAGAATTAGGATTAGCAAAAGGTAATACTGATGAAGCTGTTGCTGCTGGTGCTCATGCCTTATTTTTACCTCACGGGTTGGGGCATATGATGGGTATGGATGTTCATGATATGGAGGCTCTTGACCAAATAAATGTAGGCTTTGATGAAGAAACAAGACCAAATTTAGAGCAATTTGGAACTAATGCTTTACGCATGGGTCGTCGTTTAGAAGAAGGATTTGTAGTAACCGATGAGCCTGGTATTTATTTTATTCCAGACCTTATAGATAATTGGAAAATAAATAAGCATTGTGCAGATTTTCTGAATTTTGATAAAATTAGTATGTATAAAGATTTTGGAGGGATTAGAATAGAAGATGATATTTTAATAACTCAAACAGGTTGTCGATTTATAGGTAAAAACATAATACCTTATAAGCCTAAAGATATAGAGGAATATATGGCTTCTAATAAGGAGTAAACTTATTAGATACAAAAAGAAAGAGTAAAGAATATCATTTTAATATAAAATTATCAATTAATTAAAAATAGGAATAATATAAGATTATGAATAAAATTATTACATTAACAGTAGCTACTCTCATAACGACTTCAGTATGTGCTGCTACTAATCAAACAGAAAAAGCAAAGGCTAATAAGCCTGTATTTACAGTAGTAAAGGAAAATCCGATTACAAGTATTAAAGACCAACACCGCTCTGGAACTTGTTGGGATTATTCTACATTAAGTTTCTTTGAAGCTGAAATTTTAAGGAAGACGGGTAAAACTTACGATTTATGTGAAAGTTTTGTTGCTAATAAAAACTATATGGATCGTGCCAAAACTGTAGTTCGTATGCATGGTGATGCTCAATTCTCACAAGGAGGTTCGGCTTATGATGTTCTTTATGTTCTTAAGAATTATGGTATTTGTCCACAAGATGCAATGCCTTTCCCAGGTTCGTTAACAGGTGATTCTCTTTTTAATTTTAATGAATTCTTTTCTGTTATGGAGCCATACGTTAATGCTGTAGCTAAGAGTAAAGCTCCTAAAATATCTAATCAATGGAAGCAAGGTTTGCAGGCTATTTTAGATGCTTATTTAGGTAAATGTCCAGATAGTTTTACTTATAAAGGGAAAAGTTATACTCCAAAGACTTTTGCTGAGAGTTTAGGGCTAAACTGGAATGATTATGAAACATTTACATCATATACTCATCATCCATTCTATACTACTTTTCCTGTTGAAGTGCAAGACAACTGGCGTCAACCAGGCTCTTGGAACTTACCTTTAGATGAGCTTATGAAGATTATTGATAATGCTATCATGAAAGGTTATACTATAGCATGGGGTGGTGATGTTAGTGAAATAGGTTTCACACGTACAGGCTTGGCTTATATGGTTGATGGTAAGAAAATAGAAAGTAATAAAGGTAGTGATATGGCTCATTGGTTAGGTCTTTCTGTAGCTAAGAAGAAGAATATAATAGATTCTCTTGGTGTGAATGTTCCAGAGATAAAAGCTACTCAAGAGCAGCGACAAGCACGTTTTGATGGTTGGGAACTAACAGATGATCACGGCATGGTTATATTTGGTATAGCTAAAGACCAAAATGGTAAAGAGTATTATATGGTTAAAAATTCTTGGGGAAAAACAGGAACTTATAATGGTATTTGGTATATGACAAAAAATTTCATTGCAGCAAATACAATGGATTTTATGGTTAATAAAAATGCTGTACCAAAAGATATTCGTAAAAAGTTAGGAATATAAATATTGTAATAATAGAAGATATAAAAAGCGTAAATCTTAATTGATTTACGCTTTTTTTTGTAACTTTACACCTTAAAAAATAATAAAGATGCACTTTAAATGGAAATATATTCCCCCAACGCAGCAAGAAGAGATTGCTGCAAAGGAATTAGGAGAGAAGCTAAGTATGAGTCCTGTTCTTTCCCTTATTCTTATTAGACGTGGTATTACTACAGAAAGTGCAGCTAAACGTTTCTTTCATCCTCAGTTGTCTGACCTAATAAATCCTTTCTTAATGAAAGATATGGATTTAGCTGTAGATAGATTAAATGATGCTATGGGACATAAAGAGCGTATTCTTGTCTATGGAGATTATGATGTAGATGGGTGTACTTCTGTAGCTTTAGTCTATAAATTTTTACGTCAATACTATTCCAATATCGATTACTACATACCTAACCGCTATAATGAAGGTTATGGTGTAAGTAAAAAAGGCATTTCTTTTGCTAAAGAAACTGGGGTTAAACTAATAATTATATTAGATTGTGGTATTAAGGCTTTAGAAGAGATTGCTTATGCAAAAGAATTAGGTATTGATTTTATTATTTGCGATCATCATGTTCCTGATGAGAAAATGCCTCCTGCTGTTGCTATTCTTAATCCTAAGCGTAAAGATGATACTTATCCTTTTAAACATCTTTGTGGGTGTGGTGTTGGTTTTAAATTTATGCAAGCTTTTGCTAAAAACAATAATATTCCTTTTTCAAGACTTGTTCCATTACTCGATTTCTGTGCAGTAAGTATAGCATCCGATTTGGTACCTGTAATAGATGAAAATAGAATATTAGCATATCATGGGTTGAGGCAGTTAAATAAAAATCCCAGTTTAGGGCTTAAAGCTATTATTGATACTTGTGGATTGTCAGGTCGTGAACTTGAGATGAGCGATATTATTTTTAAGATAGGTCCTCGTATAAATGCCAGTGGGCGCATGGAAACAGGTAAAGAGAGTGTAGATTTATTAGTAGAACGCGACTTTGCAGAAGCGGTAAAGGCAGCTAAACATATAGATGAATATAACGAACAACGGAAAGGTGTAGATAGGCAAATGACCGAAGAAGCTAATAAAATAGTGGAACGATTAGAAAATCAAAAACACCAATCAAGCATTTTCTTATATGATGAGCATTGGAAAAAAGGTATTGTTGGTATTGTTGCCTCACGACTAACAGAAATTTATTTCCGTCCTACGATAGTTCTCACTAAAGATGGAGAATATGCGACTGGGTCTGCACGTAGTGTTGCAGGATTTGATATTTATGAAGCTATAAAGAGCTGTCGTGATTTATTAATTAACTTTGGAGGTCATACTTATGCAGCAGGGGTAACTTTAAAATGGTCTAAAGTAAAAGAATTTCGTAAACGTCTTCAGCTTTTTGTGGAAAAACATATTCAGCCTCACCAGCAAGAACCTATTTTAAATGTAGATGCAATAATTGATTTTAAAGATATTACAAAGAAAATGCATAATGATTTAAAACGTTTTTCTCCTTTTGGACCTAATAATTCTAAACCTATCTTTTCTACAGAAAAAGTGTATGATTTTGGTACAAGCAAGGTAGTTGGTAGAGAGCAGGAACATATAAAGCTGGAGCTTGTAGATTCTAAATCGAATAATGTTATGAATGGTATTGCTTTTGGACAAAGTGCAGCTGCAAGGTATATAAAGTCAAAGCGTTCTTTCGACATAGCGTTTACTATAGAGGATAATATTTTTAAACATAATTTGGTGCAATTGCAAATAGAAGATATCCGGCAAACAGAAAACGAATAATAAATCTTTTCTCTTTGTTATTTTTTAAACAAAATACCCATGAGCTATAAAGATATTCTAAAAAAGTATTGGGGGTATGACGATTTTCGTGGCATACAACAGGATATTATAGAAAGTATAGGTGAAGGTAGGGATACATTAGGCTTGATGCCTACTGGAGGAGGAAAGTCTATAACTTTTCAAGTGCCTGCTTTAGCAAAAGATGGTGTATGTATTGTTATTACACCACTTATAGCTTTAATGAAAGATCAGGTAGATCACCTAAAGCAAAAAGGTATACAAGCTGCTGCTATATATTCTGGTATGAGTAGAAATGAAATTGTTTCGACCTTAGAAAATTGTATCTTTGGCGGTGTAAAATTGCTCTATATATCCCCTGAACGTATTTGCTCTGATATTTTTCAGACAAAGTTAAAACGCATTAATGTTAGTTTTATTACAGTAGACGAAGCCCATTGTATTAGTCAGTGGGGATATGATTTTCGTCCTTCTTATCTTGCTATTGCAGATATAAGGAGGCAACTCCCTAACATTCCTATACTTGCTCTTACAGCAACTGCTACTTCAGAGGTTATAGATGATATTCAAGACCAACTTCTTTTTGCAAAAAGGAATGTGTTTAGAATGAGTTTTGAGCGTAAAAACCTGGCATATATTGTGCGTAGGACAGATGATAAATACTCTGAAATGATACATATATTAAAAGCTATACCTAAAGCTGCTATTGTTTATTGTAGGAACAGAAAGCGTACAAAAGAAGCTGCAGAGCTACTTGTTAAGAGCGGTATATCAGCAACATGGTATCATGCAGGGTTAGAAAATACTGTTAAAGATCAGCGTCAGAAAGAATGGCAAGCCGATAAAACACGTGTAATTGTTGCTACAAATGCTTTCGGAATGGGTATAGATAAACCAGATGTAAGGGTAGTGATTCATATTGATTGTCCAAGTTCGATAGAAGCTTATTTCCAAGAAGCAGGTAGAGCCGGTAGAGATGGGAAAAAATCTTATGCAGTGCTGCTTTATAATGGTCATGATAGAGCAAAACTTACTAATAGGATAGAAGAAACTTTTCCACCTAAAGAGTATATTAGGCAAGTGTATGATCATTTGTCTTATTTCTTTCAGGTTGGTATAGGAAGTGGCAAAGGGTATACTTTTGAATTTCCTATAGATAAGTTTAGTTTCAATTTTAAGCATTTCCCCACACGTGTAAATTCAGCATTACAGATAATTCATCGTGCTGGTTATATTAAGTATGAACCTAATCCAAATAATATAGCACGTGTTCATTTCCTTCTTAACCGTGATGATTTATATCGGTTAGATTCACTTTCTAAAAATGAAAACAGTGTAGTTACAGCACTTTTACGGTCTTATGGAGGATTATTTTCTGACTATGGATTCATTGATGAAAGTTGGATTGCTCAGCAAGCAGGATTAGATGTGAACAAAACCTATATGGCTTTAATTGATTTAAGTAAAAAGCGCATTATAAGTTTCATACCACGTCATAAAGTGCCACTTGTTACTTATTTATATGATAGAATAGATGGAGATGATATAGAGTTGTCAGAACAGGTATATGATATTAGGAAAGAAGAGTTTACAAAACGTATCAAAGCTGTAATATCTTATGCAGAAGAAGATAGTATTTGCCGTAGCAGACAGTTACTTCGTTATTTTAGCGAAACAAAAACCTCAGATTGTAATCAGTGTGATGTTTGCCTTTCTAATGTTCATAAACAAGATAAAATAAAATCATCTAATATAAGAAATAAGATAATGGTCTTGCTAAGTGATAGGAAACAGCATCTCATAACAGAAATAAAAGCAATATTTAATGATGAGGTTGCTACTTTAAATATAATAGAAGAAATGCTTGCAGAAGAAAAGATTATTATAGATGGAGAGATGATAAGCATGAATATTTAAGCGATAGGCTGATGTGTTTCTTTTATATAAAAGTTTCTGTTGACTTATATATTAGTATGAAAATATTTATAGAACAAGTTGTAAGTTTTGTAAAGTGTAGAAACTTTTAGATTGATATATTTTTGTAAATTTGCAAAAAAGGTACAAAGATGAAACAGATAAATTGGGGTTTTATAGGTTGTGGTGAGGTAACTGAGCAGAAATCAGGTCCAGCTTTTAATTTAGTAGCAGGCTCACATGTAGTAGCAGTGTTTAGCAGAAGTGAACAGAACGCTCGGCGATATGCAGAAAAACATAATATACAGAAATGGTATACCGATGCTCAGGCATTAGTAGAGGATCCCGATGTTAATGCTATTTATATAGCAACACCTCCTTCGTCTCATGCCACATTTGCTATAATGGCTATGCAGTCTGGTAAGCCTTGCTATATAGAGAAACCATTGGCATCTTCGTATGATGATTGTGTGCGCATAAATCGTATATCTGAGCAGACTGGAGTAGATTGTTTTGTGGCATATTATCGTCGTTATTTACCTTATTTTCAAAAGGTAAAACAGATGATAAGAGAAGGCGCGGTAGGTAAGGTGCTTACTATTCAGATACGTTTTGCAGTACCACCACGCGATCTTGATTATACACAAAAAGGAGAGCTGCCTTGGCGTTTACAATCTAACATATCAGGTGGAGGTTATTTTTATGATCTTGCTCCTCACCAGCTCGATTTGTTACAAGATATGTTTGGAGTTATTGTAAAAGCTCATGGATATACAGCCAATAGGCGAGGTTTATATGAAGGAGTAGAGGATACTGTAAATGCAGTATTTCGTTTTGATAATGGGCTTACAGCAAGTGGCGCATGGTGTTTTGCTGCACATGAGAGTGCTCGCGAAGATAGGGTAGAGATATTTGGTGAAAAGGGTAGATTAGCTTTTTCTATTTATACATATGATCCTATTCGCTTACATACTAGTACAGGTATAAAAAAAATAGAAATAGAAAATCCTGCTTATGTGCAACTTCCTATTATAAAAGCTGTTATAGAAGATATGCAAGGGATAGGTGTGTGTAAGTGTAATAGTGTTAGTGCTACTCCCACAAATTGGGTTATGGATAGAGTTTTAGGCAAGATTTAAAAGATAAAGATAAAAAGATTTATAATAAATTCTTTTTTAATATTAATGGTATTGTTTTGCGAATAGTGTTATCATACCTTATGTTGCTTATTTTTGCACAATCCTCTTTTGCTATTAAAATAGATAAAGGGGTTAGTGCTGATTTGTATAAAGATACAGTGAAATGGATGCGAGTAGATACTACTTCTATATGGTATCAGCGACAAATAAATAAGGCGAGAAAAGTAGTATGTGGTTTTAATAAGATAGATACTACATATATAGAACCACAGAGGTATAACTTTACAGTGATGTTACAAAACACTAATACATATGAGCATTATAGTATTAGTAGTTCTTCTAATCAAAGTATTTCGCTTTCTCCAAGTGCAAGCATAAAGGTAGGTCCTTATTTTGGGTGGAGATGGATGTTTTTAGGATATACTATCGACGTGCGTCATTTTAGTTTGTTTAGCAGTAGCAAAGTGCAGAAGCAAGAGTACGATCTTAGTCTATACAGCTCTATGATAGGGATAGATTTATATTATCGCAATACAGGTAGTAATTTTAAAATTCGTCATCTTAATGTAGGTGAGAATATTAATACAGATGTTTTGCACGGTGTAGATTTTGGAGGATTGTCTTCTAGCATATATGGTATTAATCTTTATTATATATTCAATTATCACTATTTTTCTTATCCTGCTGCGTTTAGTCAAAGTACGGTACAACGTCGCTCTGCTGGTAGTCCTCTTATAGGTTTTGGATATACTATACATAAATTATCAGTATCTTGGGACGAATTAAATACGCTAATCCATAATTATTTGCAATATAATTACCCTACAGCAAGGCTTGATAGTACAATCATGTTTAAGCAGCTAAAATATAAGGATATATCTATAAGTGGAGGATATGCTTATAATTGGGTGTTTAAAAAGAATTGGCTTTTAGCAGTTTCTTTGTCTTTAGCTTTAGGATATAAAGCAAGTTCTGGAGAATTAAAAAAAGAGTATAGTATTGGTAATTTCAATTTAGAGAATATTAATATTGACGGCATAGGGCGCTTTGGATTAGTATATAATAATAGTAAATGGTATGCTGGTATGAGCGCTATTTTTCATACTTATAATTATAGAAAAGAAAATTTTTCAACAAACAATTCCTTTGGTAATGTAAATATATATGTAGGGATAAATTTTGGCAGAAGGAAAGTATTAAAAAGTAAAGATAAATAAGCCTTTAATATATATGTGCATGTTTTATTTTAATAAGAATAGTCATTACTTGTTATATATAGAAACATGTATGTTTTATATTAAAAACTATATTTACTTACCATGAAAAAGAAATCTTCATAAAACATTTTTAATCTATTTTTAGTATAAAAATAGATTAAAAATAAAACAAAAATAGATTATTTTTGTTTTTTAATACTCATCTTTTATTAATAAAAATGTAGTCTTTAATATTTTAAAAGTTATCTTTTACTATGTATATGACTTATATGCTTAATATAGAGACTTAATTTATTTTGCTGAAGTCTATAAATTTTAGTTTTATACGAGTAGTTTGCGAACTTATATCTTTTAGTTTATATGTTTAGGAACTTTATAAACTTTTCATCTAAAGATTATATAGTAGAAGTGGATATATAAATGTGAATAGTATTGTGTGTTTATATTATAATAGCATTTAAAAGTTTATAGTATTTGCATAGATGAATATTGTGAGTTTTATTTTAGAAATATGTAATATAAAAAATATAGTAACGAACTTATATAAGCATATATAGGTATTTCCTTTTATTAACCTTTACAACTTGATACGTTTTAGTTTTAAAACAGAAATAGCGGGACATAAAATATAAAAATATAAACTATTACTGAAGTGTATTTATGTTTTAAAATTTAGAAAGGTAAACGTAAATAAACATACACGTATCAAAACTGCATACATTTTCACACACGAAGTCGTAATATAACTACTTATATATTAGTCTGTTAATGCTTTTAAGTAAAGATGTGCTAAAGGTTCTAAGCGTGCCTCTTTAATAAATATAGCATAATTAAAAGTATTTATAGGTTTATAGGAGAGTATAAATAACTGATAATCATTTTATAGTAAAGTTTAATTAAATAATAAAAGGGACTCTTCTTTTCGGTGTTTTATTTACAAAGGTGAATAAAAGGGTAAGTGTTTATTTTGTGTTTACGTTTTAAAACATAAACGGAATTATTATAGGTTTTTATTTTTAAATTTAAATGAATTTTATTTTGTAGTTTTCTTTTTTATATTTATCTTTGTAGATATGATATATAAAGAAAGGTTTACTTATAGATTATTAAAGATTTTATTATGAAGGATAGAATAAAACTACTTATGGAATTTGAAAAAATGACTCAGCAAGACTTTGCTAATTTTATAGGAATATCTCCTGGTGCTTTAAGTAGCATTTTTAGTGGGCGAACTAAGCCAACACTTAATACTGTAGAAGCTATACACAGTAAATATCCTGAAATTAATCTTGATTGGTTAATGTTTGGAAAAGGTGAAATGTTTTTAAATGCTAATGGTTCAAGAAAAACTAATAAGTCTTGTTATAATAATAATCCTGTATTACCTTTTGATGATTTAGATGTAGATAATTTTGCAGAACAAGATACAAAACCTTCGCCAAAAGGTAATTTAGAAAATGTGCATAAAGAAATTAAATATATTGATAAGCCAGCACGTAAAATTAAAGAAATTAGAGTGTTTTTTGATGATCAGACGTGGGAGACTTTTTCTCCAAAAGATGATTAGTTTGACAGTAGGAAGCGATTGTTCAAGTTTGTTTATAATCAGCTTTTGATAAATTGATATAAGGTAGTAATTCTATTCCTGTTGTATAAAGAAAAGAAAAAGAAGGCTAAAAGATAACCTTCTTTTTTCTTATTAAAGCCGATTTATATATTTAAAAAATCTTGTAGCTTTAAAGTATCAATAATATCTTTTGATAAAGATTCATTATCAGATTTAGTGTATCGTACATCTGTAAATACTTGTGCAAGTGTTTCTTTATGATTGATTTCTACAAATTTTTTATTTTCAGTTTTTTCTTCTTTGTCATAATAAAAATGATCAATACGCTTAGGAGAATAATCTGTATAAGTTTCCTCATGTATTATACCTTCTAAAGGTAAGCGTTCGCATTGTTTTGGATTTTCATCAGGATACCCAAGGGTTATGGTAGCTATAGGAAACACAAGACGAGGTAGCTTAAGAATATCTATAATAAGTTTTGGTTGATATATTGTTGTTCCTAAGAAACAAGTACCAAGCCCATTTGCCTCTGCGAGATTACAAAAAGTTTGGCAATATAGAAGAGTATCTGTTGAGGCATTAAGGAAAGATAGAAAATTATTATAACCGGGAGTAGCTTTGCGGTTTAAAGCCCATTGAGTAGTGCGATTAAAGTCGGCACAAAATGTAAGCACAACAGGTGCTTCTGTTATCATGGGCTGATTAAAGTGAGCTGGTGCTAATGCTGCTTTCTTTTCAGGATCACGAGTAATTACTACTGAGTAAAGCTGCAGATTTCCCATAGTAGGAGTATGCATTGCATCGCTGAGTAATTGCTTTAAAAAGTCAATAGGAACTTCTCTATTAGAATATTTTCGAATAGTTTTTCGTTGAGTAATTGTTTTCATTTTTGGAAATTTTAATATTGCAAAGGTATATAAAAGTTTTCTATTTTGGATAACTATTAGTAACTTCGCAACCATTAAGATGAAATAAAGACCGATAATGGAAACCTGTAAAATATATTCTTACGAAGAAGCTTTAGAGTCAGCTTTAAATTATTTTGGAAACGATGAAGTTGCTGCCAAAGTGTGGATAGATAATTATGCACTTAAGGATAGCTTAGGTAATTTATATGAAAAAAGTCCAGAAGATATGCATTGGCGTATAGCTAATGAAGTGGCGCGTATAGAAAAGAGATATGTTAATCCTATCAATGCTGCAAAAGTCTTTGAATTGTTGGATCATTTTCGTTATATTGTCCCTTCAGGAAGTTCAATGGTTGGTATTGGTAATAAATATTTGTTGAGCTCTTTGGCTAATTGTTTTGTAATAGGTTCCGCAGAAGATGTACATTCTTATGGTACAATTATGCATATAGACGAGGAGCAGGTGCAGTTAATGAAGTGTAGCGGCATTGTAGGACATGATTTAAGTTATATTCGTCCTAAGGGTTCTTCTATAAAAGATTCTAAACTTATTTCTACAGGTATATTGCCTTTTATGGAACGTTATTTTAACAGTATGCGTGAAGTAGTACAAGGTGGACATAGTGGAGCTTTAATGTTATCGGTGAATATAAAGCATCCAGATGTAGAGTCTTTAATAGATGTAAATATTAAAAAGGCTAAAGATAATAGTGCTAATATATCAGTAAAAATTACGGATGAATTTATGAAGGCTGTTATTAATGAAGAATCATATATTCAGCAGTTTCCTATTATATCTACTAAGCCTATATTTACTAAAGAAATATATGCAAAGCATCTTTTTGAAAAAATATTATATAAAGCATATCATGATGCAGAGCCGACTGTGTTGTTTTGGGATAATATTTTAAAGGATAGTCTTTCCGATAGTTATGCAGACTTAGGTTTTCAAACAATATCTATAACCCCTTATTATAAAATCCCATTAAGTCCTTATGATAGTTGTCATTTGTTATCATTAAATCTTTATTCCTATGTAATAGATCCATTTACTAAAGAGGCTCGTTTCGATTTTGATAAGTTTGCAGAGCATGTTCAGATAGCTCAGCGTGTTTTAGATGATATTGTAGATCTTGAGTTGGAAAAAATAGATCTCATTTTATCCAATATAGAAAAGGCTTCGGTAAGTAAAGAAATAAAGGAAACGGAGTATAATTTATGGAAAAAGATTAAAGAAAAGAGTGCTATGGGACGTCGTATAGGAATAGGCGTTACTGCTGAAGGTGATATGTTTGCAGCTATGGGGTTATGTTATGGAACTCAGGAATCTATTGATTTTTCTGTTAAAGTGCATAAAGTAATGGCATTGAATGCTTATCGTTCTTCGGTAAACATGGCAAAGGAGCGTGGTAGCTTTGCTATTTATGATGCAAGTCGTGAGAAGAACAATCCTTTTATTTTACGTCTTAAGCGAGAAGATGAGCAATTGTTCAATGACATGGAGAGGTATGGTCGTCGTAATATATCTTGCTTAGCGATAGCTTCTATAAAAACAGTTTCGTTAATGACTCAGACAACATCTGGTATAGAACCAAAATATATACCAGTATATAAGCATCATGATAAAATAAATAGTTATAATAAAAACACTAATGCAAATACAGATTTAGCATACGAATTAGATAATTCGTTTAGGGAACATATTATTTATCATAGTAAGTTCTTAACATGGATGAAAGTAAATGGTATAGAACCTACAAAAAAATATTCTCAAGAAGAAATAGATGATTTGATAAAACGTTCTCCTTATTATATGACTACTGCAAATTATGAGAGTTTGTCTATGATAATACATATGCAGGGAGCTATTGAGAAATGGACAGATCAATCTGTTTCTGTTACTATAAATACACCAAGTAGTATTGATGAAGATTCAATAAGCAAACTTTATTTCGAGGCATGGAGGTGTGGGTGCAAAGGTTGTAGTATTATTTCCCATAAAGGATTGTTTGCAGATATGAAGACCTATTTATTAAAAGATAATGATAACAAGGATAATGTAAAAAGAGTTGATAAACAAATTAACTTATATGAAGAAAACCATGACATGCCTTTTCAGCGTCCTGAAGTAGTAGAACATCGCCCAAAAGAATTAGATTGTGATGTAGTTCGCTTTCAGAATAATAAAGAGAAATGGGTAGCATTTGTAGGTTTACTTAATGGTTATCCATATGAAATCTTTACAGGTTTGCAAGATGATGAAGAAGGAATAGCATTACCTAAAAGTGTAACAAAAGGTAAAATTATTAAGCAAACAGAAGAAAATGGGCAGCATCGTTATGATTTCCAGTTTGAGAATAAACGTGGTTATAAGACAACAGTAGAAGGATTATCAGAGAAATTTAATCCAGAATATTGGAATTATGCTAAACTTATTTCAGGTGTGCTGCGTTATCGTATGCCAATAGAGCATGTTATGCGTTTAGTAGCTTCATTACAACTAAAAGATGAAAGTATAAATACTTGGAAAAATGGTGTAGAGCGGGCTTTAAAGAAATATTTAGTAGATGGGACTAAGGTTAATGGTTTGAAGTGTCCTATTTGTGGAGAAGAATCTTTGATTTATCAAGGTGGTAATCTTATTTGTAAACACTGTGGTGCATCAAGAGGTATATAATATTTTAAAAATTAGTAATGGAAATGATCACACTCTTAAAATATATATTCTATTGAAATATAGATTAAATTTAGAATTATTATTATTTCTAATTTCAAAATACCATTTATTTCAAATAAAATAATGCTTTTAACATCTTCTTTTATTTATATTCATCATCTTAAGATTCATTCTTATATAGGGGTTTCAGAACAAGAAAAAATAGTGGGAAACGATTACATAGTAGATTTAAAGATAAAGAGAAATATTATAAAAGCTATTATGTCAGATGACGTAAAAGACACAATAAACTATGCTTCTGTATATGATGTGATAAAGAAAACTATGTCATATTCATGTAACTTGTTGGAGTATGCTGCTGGTAGAATAGGGGAATCTTTGTTTGAGCAATTTCCTCAGATAGAAGCTATAACCATCTTATTAACAAAAAAAAATCCACCTATGGAGGCAGATTGTTATGGTGCAAGTGTAGAATTACACTTAATGAATGAGAAAAATATTACAAAAAATATAGCTTTATCTAAAAAGAGGTAAGTTATATTTCTATAAACGTGACTGTATGAATAAGAAAATTTTATTATTATTTGCTTTCATTTTTTATTTGACTATTAATAGTTTAGCAAAGACAGGAGATAAGTTTACACTTGTGATAGATCCAGGACATGGAGGGCATGATGCTGGAGCTTTAGGATCATTTTCAAAAGAGAAGGATATCAATTTGAATGTATCTTTAGCTTTTGGAAAATATGTAGAGCAGTACATGAAAGATGTAAATGTTATCTATACCCGTAAAACAGATGTGTTTATCCCTTTGCATACTAGAGCGGATATTGCTAATAAAGCAAAAGCCGATTTGTTTATATCTATTCATACTAACTCTGTTGCTCCTGGACATTATGCTAAGGGCTTTCAGGTGTATACTTTAGGTATGCATCGCGCTAAGGATAATCTTGATGTAGCCATGCGAGAGAATTCTGTAATTTCTATGGAATCGGATTATAAACAAACATATGAAGGTTTTAATCCAAATTCTTCAGAAAGCTATATTATGTTTGAATTTATGCAAAATGCAAATATGGAGAAAAGTGTAGAGTTAGCCCGATTAATACAAAGTAACGTTTGTTCAACTGCAGGTAGGATAGATAAAGGTGTTCATCAGGCAGGATTTTTAGTTCTAAGAGAAAGTTCTATGCCAAGCTGTTTGATAGAGTTAGGATTTATTACAGCTCCAGATGAAGAGGAATTCTTAAATTCTCAAGCGGGTATAAATGCTATGGCTAATGGTATTTATCGTGCTTTTGTCAGTTATAAAAATATGTATAATAATCATTTGGTAGCCCCTTATAGAGGTCCTGATAATCCACGTATATCGGTAGGAAGAGCAGTTCCAACTCCGGTTGTATTATCTGCTTCTATTCAGTCTTTAAAACTTCCTCCTAAGAAAAGTAAGATAATACGGAAAATAGAAAAAACAGAAAAGACTCTGCCAGCTTCACCTAATATTGCAGATGCTCCTATTTTTAAAGTACAGATTTTTGCAGCAAGTATGATTTTACCTATTAATAATTTTCAATTGAAAGGGCATAAAGAGGCAGAATACTATAAAGATAATAATTGGTATAAGTATACTATAGGTAGTAGTCAAAATTATAATGAGATGAGGAAATTAAGAGAAAAGTTATTAAAAGATTTTCCTCAGGCTTATATTGTAGCTTTTAAGAAAGGTGTTAAAATGAATATAAATACAGCTATTGATGAATTTTTAAAAAATAAAAGAAGATAAAATATAATGAAAAAATTTTTCTCACCAGAGGTTAAAATCGCGCTTGTCGCAGTGTTAGCTATTATCGTACTCTTTTTTGGATTACAATTTTTAAAGGGATTAAGCTTGTTTTCTAATTCCACACATTATCAGATGAAATTTAATGATATTAGTGGAGTAACCCCCACAACTCCTATATTTGCTAATGGTGTAAAGGTTGGTACTGTAAGAGATATAAATTATGATTATAATAACCCTAATAATCCTATATTGGTAGATGTTAATATTGAGAAAGATATGAAATTACCAATAGATACACATGCTGATATTCTTAGCGATATTATGGGAAATACAAAGGTTAATCTTATTCCTGGTAAAAGTAAAGAAATATTAGCAGAAAATGGATTTATTAATGGTCAGATAAATGATGGCAGTCTTGGACAGATGAAAACAATACTTCCTTCTATAGAAAAGATGCTTCCTAAAATAGATAGTATTTTGGCTAATGTCAATAATCTGCTTGCTGATCCTGCTATGAAAGGAACTTTGCATAATTTTGATAAGATTAGTTCAGAGTTGACTATTTCTGCAAAGCAGTTAAATTTGATAATGGCTAAGGTAAATACAGATTTACCTATATTGAGTTCAAAGGCAAACAACCTACTTATTAATGCAAATAATGTAATGGCAAATGCAAATAATGGTATTTCAGAAGCACAAGAAGTGATGAAAGGAGCTGGAGGTGTAGTAAGAAACTTAAGGAATCAGTTAGATGGGATTGACATATCAGTTACAATGGCTAAGATAAATACTATTTTAGAAGATATTAATACTTTTACAACAAATATAAAAAACAATAAGGGGTCTCTTGGGTTATTAATAAATGATCCAACATTATATTATAACTTAAATAGTACGATGAAAAGTGCTGATAGCTTATTGATAAATTTCAAAAGATATCCTAAGAGATATATTCACTTTTCTGTTTTTGGTAGTAAAAATAAATAATAGTGTGATGAGATATGTATTAAGTTATTTCTAAGTTAAAATATTAATTGGCTGATAGCTGATTGTTTATGATATAATGAAGATTATGATAAATAGAAAATATGTAATATTTCCCATTATTCAACATTGATAGAAATTTTACGAAATAGTGTTAATACGATATATTTTCAAGTAAAGACTAGATAAAAATAATTTTATCTACAGAGATGTTCTCTTAATAATTTTATTATTAAATGAGCTGTATTATCTGGTGCTACTTCGTCTCCAAGCTTTTGTCGTATACTTTTATATTCTTCTAATATACGTTTACGCTCTATATGTGAAGGTAATAAGCGATAAAGTTCATTAGCTATATTATACACACGGAAGGAATCTGCAAAAAGTTCTTTTATAATTTCTTTGTTAGCAATAAGATTAACTAATGAAATATATTTTACTTTTAGAATATGGTTAAAAGCAAAACGAATAAGTTTAGGAAAAGGTGTTTTATAACAAACAACCTGAGGAACATTAAGAAGAGCAGCTTCTAATGTTGCTGTTCCACTAGTAACTATTGCTGCTGTAGAGTGAGTTAAAAGCTCATAAGTTTGCTTTCTTATTACTCTGATATCTTTATTTTTGATATACATGGAATAGAACGATTCACTTATAGAAGGTGCTCCAGCTATTACTATTTGATAATCTTCAAAATGGCGTGCAGCTTCTATCATTGCAGGCAGGTTGTCTTTTATCTCCTGTTTCCTACTACCTGCTAACAACGCCAATATAGGTTTATTTGATAGCTTATTATAGGTACAGAAAGTATCCTTACTTTCATTATAAAAATGCTTAAAATTTTCCACTTCGTATACAGTAGGATTCCCTACATAATGTACGGGGAAATGATGTTTTTCTTTATAGAATGATACTTCAAAAGGTAATATCGAAAACATCTGGTCTACATCACGTTTTATAGCTTTTATACGTCTTTCCTTCCATGCCCATATTTTAGGAGAGATATAATAGTAGACAGGAATATTTGTTTTTCGGTGAATAGTTTTTGCTATTTTAAGATTAAACCCAGGAAAATCTACAAGTATCAGGCAGTCGGGCTTCCATTTCAGTATATCTTTTTTGCATTCTTTTAGTATTTTAAAAATAACATGTAAATGTAAAAGTACAGGAATAAATCCCATATAAGATATGTTTTTATAATGTTTTAAACACGTTCCTCCTACTTGTAGCATCATATCTCCTCCTATGAAGCGGAAATCTGCCATAGAATCAAGTGCTTGTAAAGAACGCATGAGATGCGAAGCATGGAGGTCGCCAGAAGCTTCGCCTACAATGAGATAATACTTCATTTTTTTTGTTTTAAGGATTGAAATACTAAGATTCTAACATGTTTTATTAAGACTTTATATCTTAAAGCTCAAAATTTAATATTTTCAAATCTCCTGTTATGTCGAGTTTTACAGGTGTTATAGCTATATATCCATGCCTTAAAGCCCATTGATCATTATCTTTTGCATCTGGTTCATCGTCATGATATTCACCTGTTATCCAGTAATAACTATATCCTCGAGGATGTTGTCTCTTGGCTATTTCATTTATCCAACTTCCTTTTCCCATTCTACAAACTTTAATACCTTTGAAAGTATGTGATATAGGGAAGTTAACATTGAGGCAAATTCCATCAGGTAATCCGTTATCTAATACCTTTTTTACTATCATGATTACATAATCGTATAAATGGCTTAAGTTAGCATTTACATCATAATCGCAGCTTGAAAAGGCTATAGAAGGAATATTTTTCATGCATCCTTCTTTGGCTATTCCCATAGTACCACTATAATGATTGTTTACAGAAGAGTTATCTCCATGATTTATACCACCTATTATAAGATCAGGCTTTTGTCCTTTAAGAATCACGTTTATAGCTATTTTTACACAATCAACTGGAGTTCCTGAACATGACCATACTTCACAATTTGGTATATTATCTTGTTTTTTTAATCTCAATGGTACTGTTGCTGTAAATGCACATGAGAAGCCTGAGCGAGCTTCTTCAGGCGCACAAATAACAACTTTAGCAAAGTCTGTTAAGAAAGAAGCTAATGTGCGAATACCATTAGAACGATAACCATCGTCATTAGATATAAGGATTAATGGTTTCTTAAAATTCATATTTTTTGTTTTGATTTGTCTGCAAATGTACGAAAAAAGCTTTATAATACCTTTGCATTCTCTCTTTTTTATGTATCTTTGTATTCTAAATACATTTATACGAAAAGGATAAAAATGGGAAAAATTATTGCATTAGCAAACCAAAAAGGTGGCGTAGGAAAGACTACTTCTACCATTAATTTAGCTGCATCGTTAGCTACTTTAGAGAAGACTGTTTTAGTACTTGACGCAGATCCGCAAGCCAATGCCTCCAGTGGCTTAGGAGTAAACCTTAACGAAGTGGACTGTTCTCTGTACGAATGTATTATTAACCATGCTGATATTCGTGATGCTATATATACCACAGATATAGAAGGTTTAGATATTGTACCAAGCCATATTGATCTTGTTGGAGCAGAAATAGAGATGTTAAAGCTTGAAGGAAGAGAACGAGTAATGTCTAAGATATTAGATCCCATTCGTGACGAATATGATTATATATTAATAGACTGTAGTCCTTCACTTGGGCTTATTACAGTAAATGCTCTTACTGCAGCTGACTCTGTTATCATTCCTGTTCAGTGTGAGTATTTTGCATTGGAAGGAATTAGTAAGCTTCTTAATACAATTAAGATAATAAAAAGTAAATTAAATCCAAAATTAGAGATAGAAGGATTTTTATTAACTATGTATGATAGTCGTTTGCGTTTAGCTCGTCAGATATATGATGAGGTAAAAAGGCATTTCCAAGAATTAGTTTTTAAGGCAGTTATTCAGCGTAATGTGAAATTGTCAGAGAGTCCAAGTCATGGATTACCTGTAATTCTTTATGATGCCGATTCTACTGGTGCTAAGAATCATTTAGCTTTGGCTAAGGAAATTATAGAAAAAAACAAATAATTATAGAAAGTTATATATAAGAAATGGTAGTTCATAAAAAGTATAATAGAAATATAAAAACTAATGCATTAGGAAGAGGATTAGATGCTTTAATATCTACAGAAAGTGTTAGTACGCAGGGTAGTTCTACTATTAATGAGGTGGCACTTGAACAGATAGAGGCTAATCCTAACCAGCCTCGTCGTGAATTTGATCAAACAGCATTGCAAGAGTTGGCAAATAGTATAAAGGAGCTTGGTTTAGTTCAACCTATAACACTTCGTCAAGTAGCGGATGATAAATTTCAGATAATAGCTGGTGAGCGTCGTTGGAGAGCTTCTCAGTTAGCAGGCCTTAAAGCTATTCCTGCATATATCCGTACTATTAAAGATGAAAATGTAATGGAGCTTGCTCTTGTTGAAAATATACAACGTGAGGATTTGAATGCTATAGAGATAGCTTTAGCTTATGAGCATTTGCTTGAAAAAAGTGGAATGACACAAGAAAAAGTTTCTGAACGTGTTGGAAAGAGCCGGGCAGCTATAGCTAATTATCTACGTTTACTTAAACTTCCTGCACAGATACAAATGTCATTACAAAAAAAAGAGATAGACATGGGGCATGCTCGAGCTTTACTTTCTATAGATTCGCCTTCTCTTCAATTAAAACTTTTTAAAGATATACAAAAGAATGGCTATAGTGTACGTATGGTTGAGGGACTTTGTCAACAAATTAAAAATGGCAAAGACACACAATCTGCAAAAGATAATGTAACAAAAAGATCGCATCTACCAGAAGAATTTAATCTTCTAAAACAACGGCTTTCATCTTTTTTCGACACAAAAGTACAAATGAGTTATAATGCAAATGGTAAGGGAAAAATAAGTATACCTTTTGCTTCGGAAGAAGAATTAGAGCATATTATGGCTGTTATGGATAAAATGAAGTCAGATTAATTTTATATATAGAAAAACAACTATAATATTATTTTTATAGTGAAAAAATAAGCGATGGCTTTTATTAATAAAAAGATAAAAAAGGCGATAATTAAGAGGATATTAATATTTATAAGTATCCTTTTTATAAGTTTTCATGTATATGCGCAAAAAGATACTATAAAGGTGTTATATCCCCAAAATAGTATAAAAAAAGAAGATTCTATAAAAGTGGGCTCGATTAGTGAGATGCAATATGAGCTATTAACACCTGATGATACACATAAAAGAAAAGAATTGGAAAGAATAACAAGTTCTGACTATAATAAAATTAGATATAGTAGAGATTGGTCTACATGGAAACCTAATCCTAAACGTGCACTTTGGTTAGCATTAGTAATACCTGGTGCAGGGCAAGTATATAATCGTAAATATTGGAAATTGCCTATTTTTTATGGTGGTTTTGCAGGCTGTATATACGCTCTTACATGGAATTCCCAAATGTATCATGATTATGCACAAGCATATAAGGATATAATGGATAATAATGAGAATACTCATAGCTATGATCAATTCCTACATCTTGGCAATAAAATAGATGATAGCAATATTTCTATTTATCAGAATATATTTAAAAAGCGAAAGGATAAATATCGTCGTTGGCGCGACTTAAGCATCTTTGCTACTATAGGTGTTTATGCTTTATCTGTAATAGATGCTTATGTTGATGCAGCACTTTCCGATTTTGATATATCAGATGATTTATCTTTACATATATCCCCTACTATATTTAAGGATAATTCATTGACTACTCCTAATCAACCTTTTAGTTCATCTGCTATTGGTATTTTTTGCAAATTAAGATTTTAATATAAGTTTCTTTTATGATATAACTATCATCTAAACAATATTTTATAGGATTTTGCTTATGGACACAAAAATACAGCATATTGATACTAAAGAAAAGTTGGAAGAAAAAAAAGTAGATGATGCTTTTAACGAGTTAATAAATATTTATCTTGCTTCTCGCCATCGTAAAAAGGTAGATATTATAAAAAAAGCTTTTAATTTTGCTCGCCAAGCTCATAAAGGTGTTCGTCGTCTTTCTGGAGAACCATATATATTACACCCTATTTCTGTAGCGCGTATTGCTGCTGAAGAAATAGGCTTAGGCTCGACAAGTATTTGTGCAGCTCTTCTTCATGATGTTGTAGAAGATACTGATTATACAGTAGAAGATATAGAAAATATATTTGGGAAGAAAATAGCACAGATTGTAGATGGATTAACTAAAATTTCTGGAGGTATCTTTGGCGAACGTGCTTCTGCTCAGGCAGAGAATTTTAAAAAGCTACTTCTAACTATGAGCGATGATATTCGTGTTATTCTTATAAAAATATGCGATCGTCTTCATAATATGCGTACACTTGCATCGCAACCTGCAAACAAGCAATATAAGATAGCTGGTGAGACTCTTTATATTTATGCCCCTATAGCTAATAGATTAGGTTTAAATAAAATAAAGACAGAGTTAGAAGACCTTAGTTTTCGTTACGAGCATCCTGAGGAATACGCATCTATACAAGAAAAAATTGCCTCCACACAAGAACAGCGCGATGAACTCTTTACACTTTTTACAGCTCCTATTAAAGCAGAACTCGATAAAATGGGGTTTTCATATAAGATAAAAGCACGTGTAAAAAGTCCTTATTCTATATGGAATAAAATGCAAGCAAAACATATTTCTTTTGATGAAATTTATGATATTCTTGCAGTACGTATTATTTATGAGCCTAAAAAGCTACAAGATGAGATAAATAATTGTTTTCAAATATATGTTGCCATAAGTCAGATTTATAAGAGCCATCCTGATCGTTTACGCGACTGGGTGAATCATCCAAAGGCTAATGGATACCAAGCACTACATGTTACCTTAATGTCTAATCAAGGTAGATGGATAGAGGTACAGATAAGATCGGAGCGAATGAACTATATTGCGGAACAAGGATTTGCTGCTCATTGGATTTACAAAGATGGTACAAAGATAACTGATGAAGAAGGAGAATTAAATGATTGGCTTCGAACTATTAAAGAAATATTAGACGATCCACAGCCTGATGCTATGGATTTTCTTGATGTTATTAAGCTCAACCTTTTTGCTTCAGAGATATTTGTCTTTACTCCAAAAGGAGAAATAAAAACTATGCCTGCAGGCTGCACTGCTTTAGATTTTGCATTTCAAATACATACTTTTATAGGGAGTCATTGTATAGGGGCAAAAGTTAATCATAAATTAGTGCCATTAAGTCATAAATTAAAAAGTGGTGATCAAGTAGAAATTCTTACATCGATGTCTCAGCGTATAGATCCGTCATGGGTAAATATTGTTTCTACGGCAAAGGCTAAAGGTAAGATACAAGCTTTATTGCGCCGAGAAGGACGTGAAATACAAAAAGCTGGAGAAACAGCCTTAGAAGAATGGTTGAAAGCAAAAGGTTTCAGTTTTACCACTTCTATACTTGATAAGCTTACAGAAGTACACCATTTCAAAAAGCATGACCAGCTCTTTGAAGCAATAGGAAGAAAGATTATTATTTTAGGTGATGCCGATATAGAAGAATTAGAAGGTAGAAAAAAGAAAGAAACAAAAAAAATATCTACTAATTGGCGTAAATACGTACCATTCTTACATCCTAATCAAAAAGAAGAAGGGACAACTGATTCTATAAATATAGCCAAAGGACTTATTGTTGTAAATAAAGATATAAATAAGAAAAAGCCTATTTATATTAGTGAGGATAATATTGGGCAATTTATCTTTCCGACATGCTGCCATGCTATTCCTGGCGATGATACACTTGGTTATATAGATAATAATAACCATATAGAAATACATAAGCGCGCTTGTCCTGTAGCTGCAAAATTAAAAGCAGGATATGGACCACGAATATTAGATGTAAAATGGGATATGCATAATCAGCTATTTTTTGATGCTACTATTGATATTTGTGGTATTGATCGTCCCAAAATACTTCGTGATGTAGCCGAGGTTGTATCTGATCAACTTGGAATTAATATACGCAAAACAACTATATCGAGTGAGCGGGGGTATCTTTGAAGGGTCTCTTGAATTACAAGTGCATGATCGTAAACAAGTATTTCTCATTATGGAAAAACTGCGTCAGATAAGTGGTATGCAAACAGTAAGACAGATTTTATAATTTATTTTTGCTATTTGTAGTAAATGGTAAAAGTAGTTATAATTTTTTATTTACAGTAAATATAAATTTATAGCCATTGTAGAATATAAGCCTTTATTGATCAGGATTATTAACAAAGCCTTGACATTCCTTTGTAAGCCCTTCCATGATAACAGTATAAGCTTCCTGCATAGCTTGCTTTTCAAATCCTGTATCTTTACCTTTAGGTATAATAGGTTGATGAATAGTAAGCCGTAAACGATGCCAATGAGGGAAAGCCCAATCTTTAGTTCGAGGCATAATGTCAAATGATCCATTGATTGTTAAAGGGCAAATGGGTAGCTGAAGCTCATCAGCAAGCATAAATGCACCACGCCGAAATATTCCCATGTGTCCCGTAAAAGAGCGTGCTCCTTCAGGGAATACAACAAGCGACATACCCTCTTGTAGGATATCACGAGCATGATCATAAGTCTCTTTTATCTTTCTTGTACTACTTTTATCCACAAATATATGATGAGCACTTGCACATGCTTCTCCTACAAAAGCTATCTTGCGGAGACCTTTTTTCATCATCCATTTAAAATTTCTCCCTAAAAAACCATATATCAGAAAGATGTCAAATGCTCCTTGATGATTACTTACAAAGACATAACTCTGCCCACGTTTTAGATATTCACGCCCCTCTACCTTTACAGGAAGTAATAGTAAGCGAATAGTAAAATATGACCATATCTTGCCAGGATAATATCCCCAGAAATGCCCATCACCTAACCTACATCCTATTATAGTTATAAAAGCAGTAATTATTGTAAATAATAAGAATAATGGGAGAAAAATAAATAAAGAATACAGACAATAAAAAAAACGTAAAACCTTCATTTGTAGTAAATATTAATTAATAATGAGAGGAGTGAAGAGTGATAATAGTTATTTCGTTAGGCATATTAATCCGTAATGGTATTAATCCTCCTAAACCCGTAGTTACATAAAGATAACGATTATTTTTTTTATATACTCCTTTATCTTCTAATCCTAAGATACTAGTAGGACGAAGTCCAAACAATTGCATCTGACCACCATGTGTATGTCCGCTAAGAGTAAGGTCGGCATGAGTTTTAGGCAATACAGACCGTTTCCATGCAGATGGATCATGTTGAAGCATTATAGAAAACACTCCTTTTTTCATTCCTTTAGTAGCTTTCTTATAATCTGCTAAATTAAGCATTTTATTATTATTAGAGTCATATTCTGTACCTATAATATAAATAGAGTCATTTTTTGCTTTAAGTTGTTTATTTTTTTTATATAAAGGAATATGCTCGTTTTTAAGTAATCGCCAGTGAAGACTATCTTCTATAATTGATTGCAAGTTATCAGTCTGTTTCTTTTTTGCAAATGTTGAGGCTTTAAGCATATAATTGCCATAATCGTGATTACCACGTACAGCTATTACATTAGGTAAACGTTTTTTAAGTAAAGAAATGAAAGGGATTAATTCTTTGGCCTGTACATTTTCTAAATCGCCTGTAAAACAAATAATATCAGGTTTAGCTGCTTCTATAGTATCAAGTTCTGAAAGAAGAATTTTTTTTCGCCAACCATTAAAAGTTCCAATATGCATGTCAGATATATGAACTATCTTATAACCATTAAAAGAAGCAGGGAGGTTATTAAAAGTTAAGTTTATATGGCGTGTAACTACTTTTGTTATCCCAAAGGTAAAGCCATAAATATAAATTATCACAATAGCTAAGGCAGATAATCCTCCTAACAAGTTAATATAAGTATTATTAATGTTAAAAACATAGTGTGAAAGTATTTGCAAAAAAAGGGTAAATAACATAAATACCACTTTAGGCAAAACAAATATGCCTAATAGAATAAAGTATGTGTTTTGTAAGGTTAAATTATCTGTTGTAAAATTAGATAATGACGCCATCCATATAGTATAGGCTACTATTATAATCGTAGGAATACAATATATCAGCTTCCAACTTTTTTTTAAACGATACAAATTGAAGTGTTTATAAACATAAATATCTGATAATGCGATAATTACTAATAAAGGTATTACTATTCTTGCAATCATACTTTTCTTCTTAAAATATTATGTAAAAAATCATTTATCTTTAAAAAGTAATACTCACATATATTATTAACTATAAAAAAGAATTCTTTTTATTCTCTAAAGAAAAGTTGCTCTCCCCTACTTTCGTCATCAAATATTCCCTTATTATATATATGATGCCCATTACAAATAGTATGTTCTACTTGCCAATTAAAGGTTGTACCTTCAAGAGGAGACCATCCACACTTGCTTTGTATAATATCTTTGGTAACTTGCCATGGAGTTGTTCGACGAACAATAGCTATATCAGCCTTATAACCTTCACGTAAAAAGCCACGCTTTGCAACATGAAATAGCTTAGCAGGATTATGCGACATTAGCTCCACTACCTTGGTCATAGATAGGTATCCTTTATCCATCAATGTTAACATCATTATCAATGAAAACTGTATCATAGGCATACCAGATGCAGCCTTGTAGCAGCCTCCTTGCTTTTGTGATAATAAATGAGGAGCATGATCGGTACCTACAACATAAACCTTACCATTAGTAAGTGCTTGCCGTAAAGCTAATTTGTCATTATAGGTTTTTACAGAAGGATTACACTTTATAAGTGCTTTTTTAGATGTATAATCATTACTATCAAACCATAAATGAGCCATGCAGGCCTCTAAAGTAATTAATTCATTATTAGGCTGAGGTACTAAGTTGAGCTCATCTGCTGTAGATATGTGGGCTATATGTAAGTGTGTGTGATAACGGCGAGCTAGGCTTATAGCTAATAGAGAAGAAGCTACACATGCTTCACGACTACGAATTTGGTAATGATATTCTATAGCAGGGTCTTCGCCATATTTTTTCTTATATAGCTCCATATTTTCAGAAATAATTTTAGAATCTTCGCAATGTGTCATTATAGGAAGATCTAAATCGTGAGCTGTACGAAAAATATTATTAAGCTGGTCTTCTTTATCCACTAACATATTTCCAGTAGAAGCTCCCATAAAAAGCTTAATACCGGGAATGAGATGACGATTGAGCTGGCTAAAAATAGGATAATTCTTATTACTTGCTCCAAAGAAAAAGCTATAATTAATATGGCTTGATAAAGCTCCTCTTTGCCACTTATATTCTAAAGCTTCTATAGAGGTAGTTGGTGGATTAGTATTAGGCATCTCCATAAAAGAAGTAACACCACCATAAGCAGCAGCTCTTGTTTCACTTTCTATATCTGCTTTATCAGTAAGTCCGGGCTCGCGAAAGTGGACATGGTCGTCTATAACACCTGGTAAAACAAAACAACCTGTAGCATCTATGACTTCATCATACACCTCATCAGGCTTTTTCACACTCTTATCTTGTTGTAAGGATACTATTTTATCATCTTCAATAACTAAATTACCCACAAAGGAGTAACCCTCATTAATTATAGTACCACCTTGTATTAGTATTCTTTTCACAACCCTTTTATTTTATTTTCTTTGTAAGGTGTTTTTATTATTTAGCTTTAGCAGAGTCGCCAGCTAAATCCATTGGGGTAGGTACAGCTACATGAGAACCTAACTTTGTGGTAGGATCTGTCCCTATAGCAGGGGTTGCTGTGCCATTCATCTCTTTTTGGGTTTGCTGAAAACGTGCATAAAACTCTTTGACATGCTTATTATTCTTAAACTGCTCAGTAGCCTTTGCCATAATATATTCCACCCAAGAAGGTAGCTGATTCATAGCATTTGCATACATAACCTCGTCCATCCACACAGGATAAACATTTGGCGTACTATCATAACCTATACGAGTAAGAAATATCCAAGGACCAAGTATATTATCGAAATTGTCTATGACATACTTTGTAAATAGCTTATCACTTTTAGCATATATTCCTAAAGCCTTTTTTATAAGCTGCGCATCTACCTCATTTTCATCATGACCATTTAGTATAGCAGCACTTTCTTCATGATCAATCTCACCATACTGACTACGAATCTGATTAAATTTAGACCAAAAAGCATTTAAAGATTCATTCAAAGGAGTACCACCAACACGCTGCTGTATATTATCAAGTCGCACTGTAATATTACCTTCTTCTAAAACTACAGGAAATTGAAGGTCGATATCGTCCATATAGATTTGAGCCATACGTACACTGTCCATTTGCCCATGAAAAGCAAACTGTCCATGGATAACGTCACAAGAGTCTATACTTATCAAAGAGTCGGCTTGATCTGTTTTAAGATAAAGCTTTCTGCCGTCTAAGCTAGAAACATTTGATGTGCCCTTGATGTCGTATGATGTAGCACAAGATGCTAAACAAACTATTAATAACAGAGCTAAGAGTATTTTATACATAAAAAAAATATTTTCAGTTTCACAAATATACTACCTTTATTGCAAGCTTAGAAAATTTTTGATAGAATTTAATCCTATAACATACCTTTTAGCGTTTTTTTGAATTATCTATTTACTTTTTTTTAGCTCACTATTTATCCTTTGGGTAGAATATAGCTCTAACACAGCGCCTATAAGCAGCAGTACTACCCAGTTGTGATGAAACACCTTAACATAAAGAGAGTAGCTACCAAGCCAGTTACTTGCAAAAGACTTTAAAAAATGGTAAGAATCTTCCAGCATAAAAGCTCCTGCTGCTATTAAGCAGACAGAGGAAAACAACATTATACGGCGTAAGCGGCACAACACAAGCTCCTTGCCTAAATACTTTTGCTTATATTGCATAGCAGAAAACATTACAGCCCCTATAAGCATTACCCAGCAACTTATTTTTGGGATAAGAAACATTGCATAAAGTATTGCACCTACTACCATAAGCAAACTACCTAAAAAATATATATATTGCTGTAATTGGTTGAGTTCTTTCATTATATTATTTTTTCGTGTTTTCTATCTGAGCTTCATCATCGCTCAAAACAAAAATGTCTTCGTCATCGGCTTTCATAAAATAACGTTCCCGTGCTATACGAGATATAGCTTTAGGATCACGCTTTATAGCACGCAGCTTATTAGTATCCTCCTTATATTGAGCATTATATTTTTTAATGCCAGCCTTTAGGTCTTCTATCTGATAATGATAACCAATGAGCTTGATAAAACTGTTGCCATCTATTACACCAACTAACAACAAGCCTAAAAAAATGGTTATTGCAAACTTAAATCTACTTAGGAAACCTAATATATCTCGTGTTACTTTGCTCACTATTTTATTTTATTTTCTGCAAAAGTAAGCAAAACTTTTCACATTAATATATATGTCCTACCCTTTTTGAGCTAATTAACAAATAATATATAAAAAAAAGAACTTACAAAAACAAATATATAATAACAGAAAATTATTGCTGTATGGTAAAGTTTTTTTCTCTTTATAAAAGAGATTGTTTTCCACCTTTTATCTACCAAACAGCAATAATTTATAAATAGGTTATTGTTTACGTATTATTTTCTTTCCTTCATCTACAGCTTGCATATTTAAAGGAATAAGACCATGATGGCGTTCGGGAAGAGTCTTATATAAAGCTTTCTCTAAACCATTGTTGCTCACTACTGGGCAAACTCCTAATAAGCCACCAAGTACTATCATATTAAAAACTTTAGAGTTTTTTAATTCTGCAGCCTTCTCTACAGCATCTATACGATATATTTCTATATCTGTGCGAGTTGGAGGGTTAATAATACCATTACCTTCATAAATAAGAATGCCTCCAGGCTTAACCTTTTCTTCAAATTTATCTAAAGAAGGCTGATTAAGAACTATAGCTACATCATATTTACTTAGGATAGGAGAAGATATACGTTGGTCGCTCACTATAACCGTAACATTGGCAGTACCTCCACGCTGTTCAGGACCATAGGCAGGCATCCATGTAACTTCTTTATCTTCCATTAATCCTGAATAAGCAAGAATTTTCCCCATTGATAAAACTCCTTGACCTCCAAATCCACTTATAATGATTTCTTTCTTCATTTCTATGTCTTTATTTATTAATAGTGCTGGCTCTATATTAAGCTATACTTTATTAAGGAAAGCACTACTTAAAAAAAATCTATATTAAAGTCCTGTTGTATCTTTGAGATCTCCTTTTACATATTTAGGATACATATTATCACGCATCCATTCATTAGCTTTAATAGGAGAAAGTTTCCAACCACTATTACATGTAGAAACTATCTCTACAAGAGAACTACCTTTTCCTAACATGCTTGAGGTAAAAGCTTTTCTAATAGCTTTCTTTGCTTTAATGATAGCAGACATCGTTTCTACACTTTGACGTGAAACGAAACAAGTACCTTCAAGCCCACTTGCTATTTGGGTAATATTTAGTGGATATCCATGAATTTTAGGATCGCGACCATAAGGACAAGTGGCTGTCTTTTGTCCGATTAAAGTGGTAGGAGCCATTTGACCTCCTGTCATACCATAAATAGCATTATTAATGAAAATAATACTAATGTTTTCTCCCCTATTTAAAGCGTGAATTGTTTCAGCTGTACCTATACAAGCTAAGTCTCCATCGCCTTGATAGGTAAATACCAGCCTGTCTGGCCATACACGCTTAATACCTGTTGCTAATGCAGGAGCACGACCGTGAGGAGCCTCTTGCCAGTCTATATCTATGTATCGATAAGCAAACACTGCACAGCCTACAGGTGATACTCCTATAGCCTTATCTTCCATGCCCATCTCTTCTATTACTTCTGATACTAACTTATGCACAACACCATGTGAGCAACCAGGACAGTAATGCATAGTTTCGTTGTTTAACAACTTTGGCTTTTTATATACCAAATTTTCTGGTGCAATAATATTATCTGACATAAAGCTCTCCTATTTTTTTATTAATTTTTCTTTGAGCGCAGCTATAACTTCTTCAGGATCAGGAACTATACCACCTAAACGTCCAAAATGTTCCACAGGGATAGCACCATTTATAGCAAGACGCACATCTTCTACCATTTGTCCTGCATTAATCTCGCTTGTAAGCACTCCTTTCATATTCTTAGCAACCTTTGCTAACTGCTTAGAAGGGAAAGGCCATAATGTTATAGGACGGAACAGACCTACCTTAATACCCTGCTTACGAGCTAAACTTATAGCTTTCTCACCAATACGTGCAGCACTACCAAAACTTACTATCAGATATTCTGCATCTTCACAGTTAATAGTCTCATAACGACATTCTTTTTCTTGGATTTCTTCATACTTCTTCTGAAGATGAATATTCCTTACTTCCATTACCTCTGGTTTTAGTTCCAAAGACGTAATAATATTAGGAGTACGACCACCTTTCCTCCCATAAGTGGCCCATGGGCATTCTTTTATAATTTCTTCTTCTGTTCGGCGAGGCTTCATAGGAGGTAAAATAACTTTTTCCATCATTTGCCCAATCACACCATCAGATAAAATCATTGCAGGATTGCGATATTTAAAGGCTAACTCAAAAGCTAAATCGACAAAGTCTGCCATTTCTTGTACTGAATTAGGAGCTAAGACTATAACATAATAATCGCCATTACCACCACCACGAGTAGCTTGGAAATAGTCACTTTGACTAGGCTGGATAGTACCTAATCCAGGACCACCACGCTGAACATTTACAAAAACTCCAGGTAGCTCGGCACCTGCTAAATAGCTAATACCTTCTTGCATTAATGCGATACCAGGAGAGGACGAAGATGTTAACACTCGTTTGCCCGCACCTGCTCCGCCATATACCATATTAATAGAAGCTACTTCGCTTTCTGCTTGTAGAACCACCATTCCTGTTGTTTCCCAAGGTTTTAAAACGGCAAGAGTTTCGATTATCTCGCTTTGTGGAGTAATAGGATAACCAAAATAAGCATCAGTACCACATCTTATGGCAGCATGTGCTATAGCCTCATTACCCTTCATTAGTTTTATTTCTTGTTCTGCCATAATTTATTCCTCTACTTTTTTCCTATAAACTGTAATACAACCATCTGGACACACCACTGCACATGATGTGCAGCCTATGCAGTCTTCTGGCCTCTCAGAAACCATATAAGCATAACCATGTGTGTTTACTTTCTTCTTGACTATCGCTATAACATCTTTTGGACAAGCCACAAGACATAGCTGACACCCTTTACAACGGTCAGTATCTATAACGATAGCACCTTTAATCTTGCTCATTGTTTTTGAAATTTAAGGATTATAAGCGTCTTTATTATAGAAATTAAACATATCATCTAACATCTGCTTAGCTTCTACCGCAGGAGAATTAGCATCAAGCTCTATTGCTTCCAAATAGCAATTCATAGCGTTTTGCCAATCACCACGCCTTCGGTAATCATTACCTAATCGATAATATTCTTCTGCTGTCATAATTTCGCTTGCGTTTTTATTTATAATATTCTTTCTTCCCAGCAGATAAGGTATTTTTCATAAGGGAACATATAGTCATAGGACCAACACCTCCAGGTACTGGAGTAATGTAAGAGCAAAGAGGTGCAACCTCATCAAACTTAACGTCCCCTGTTAATTTAAATCCTTTTTTAGCTGTAGAATCAGGAACTCGCGTTGTACCTACATCAATTACTATGGCACCTTTTTTTACCATATCTTTTGTAACAAAATTAGGTACACCTATAGCTGCTATAATAATATCTGCTGCACGACATTCCTCTTTTAATGTTTTTGAATGAGAATGGCATACCGTAACAGTAGCATCTCCTAAATGTTTTTGCATCATTAGTTGTGCCATAGGTTTACCCACTATATTACTTCTACCCAATATTACACACTTCTTACCTGAAGTAGAAATATTATAATAATTTAGTAATGTGAGTATTCCCAGTGGCGTTGCTGAAATAAAACATGGAAGCCCTATTACCATTCTACCAACATTGATAGGGTGAAAACCATCAACATCTTTTCTATAGTCAATAGCCATTATGATTTTTTGTTCATCAATGTGCTTTGGCAAAGGCAACTGAACAATGAATCCATCTATATCATTGTCATTATTCAATTGATCAACGCAAGCAAGCAACTCTTCCTCTGTTACATTTTCTTCGAAACGAATTAAGGTAGATTTAAAGCCACATTGCTCGCAAGCAATAACCTTGTTTTTTACATAAGTTTCGCTGCCTCCATCATGTCCTACAAGAACTGCTGCTAAATGAGGCTGCTTGCCACCTTTAGATAATATTTCTTTTACTTCTGCTGCTATTTTTTGCTTTATAGCATAAGCGGTAGCTTTACCATCGATCAATTGATATTCCATAGTTATATTTTTTAGATTTATAATTTATTCAAATTTGGCAAATCTGGCATATTTGACATATTCTTTAAACTTTTCATTCTGCTCATCATACCTGCCATTTTAGAACCAGTAACCATCTTCATCATTTTACGAGTTTGGTCAAACTGCTTTAGCAAGCGATTAACTTCCTGAATGTCAGTGCCAGAGCCTTTTGCTATACGACGCCTACGTATGTTATTAAGTATTTCCGGGTTAGTACGCTCTTTAGGAGTCATACTTTGTATGATAGCTTCTATTCCTTTAAAAGCGTTGTCGTCTATGTCAACGTCTCTAATGGCTTTACCTACACCAGGTATCATAGAAGCTAAATCCTTTAAATTACCCATTTTCTTAATCTGCTGTATCTGATTGTAGAAGTCGTTAAAGTCGAACTTGTTTTTTTGTATCTTCTTTTGTAAACGTTTAGCCTCTTCTTCATCAAACTGCTCTTGGGCACGTTCAACAAGAGAAACAACGTCTCCCATACCTAAGATACGGTCAGCCATACGTTCAGGATGGAACACATCAATGGCGTCCATCTTTTCGCCTGTACCAATAAACTTGATAGGCTTTGTTACTACAGTACGGATAGAAAGAGCAGCACCACCGCGAGTATCACCATCAAGCTTGGTAAGAACAACACCGTCAAAATCTAATCTGGAGTTAAATTCCTTTGCTGTGTTTACTGCGTCCTGACCAGTCATAGAATCTACCACAAATAAGGTCTCATCAGGGGTGATATGATTTTTCAAGCTTTCTATCTCGTTCATCATATCCTCATCAACAGCTAAGCGGCCTGCTGTGTCGATAATTATAACATCATTTCCCTTACTCTTTGCTTCTGCTATTGCATGAGTAGCTATTTCGTTTACATTCTTATTGCCAGCTTCGCTATATACAGGTACATCTACTTGCTCTCCTACAACTTTCAATTGATCTATAGCTGCAGGACGATAAACATCGCATGCAACAAGCAAAGGCTGCTTATGATTTTTTGTCTTAAGCATTTTAGCTAACTTGCCCGCAAAAGTAGTTTTACCAGAACCTTGCAAACCACTCATTAAGATTATGGCAGGACGGTTTTCCAAACTCATTCCTACTGCTTCGCCACCCATTAAAAGAGCTAACTCATCGTGTACTAACTTCACCATAAGCTGACCAGGCTTAACAGCTGTAAGAACATTCATTCCGAGAGCCTTTGCCTTAACCCTATCAGTAAACGATTTAGCTACTTTGTAGTTAACATCAGCATCAAGCAGTGCTCTGCGCACATCTTTTAGTGTTTCTGCAACATTAATTTCTGTTATCTTACCTTCACCTTTAAGGATTTTAAACGAGCGCTCTAAACGATCACTTAGATTTTCAAACATTGTTTTAAAAGTATACTTATTTATTTCGAAAATATATCGCAAAGATAATAAAAACAAAAGAAAATATCAAACACTTTATAGCCTTTTTTATATATTTTATTCTGGCGGATTAATTAAAGTAACTATATAATAGGCTTTTATATAAAAAAAACTACTATTGACTATCACACTAAAAAAAAGAAACTAAAACCTCTTGTGAGATTTATTTTTATAGTGAAAGGCTTATGTCTAACTATATAAAGGCAGATGCTTTTACCAGTAATTAAGCATGTATGAAAAACAAAAATAATCTATTTTTGTACCAAAAATAGATTAAAAATAAAGCAAAAATAGGTTATTTTTATTTTATGTACTTATCTTATTATCATCTAAACTATTATTATTAGCATAAAAAAAAGCTGTGTTCAATATTGGCTTTAGTAGCTGTTTTTATAAAGAGTGTATTAAACTAAAAAATAAGACAAAGACATTTTTTTTTATTATCATCTTTATTTATATAAAAAGAAAAGTAAATAATGTTTTTTGAAAAAAAATATTTTATTGATAAATGAATGGAAAAATGGACTTAATATACCATTTACATCAAAAAAAAACAATAAATTTGCAATAAAAATAAAGAAAAGATGGAATTTTTTATAAGTCTAAAAAACGAAAAGATAGGTCCTTATACCATTAAAGAGCTTAAAGAGCGTAATCTTGATGCAGCTACTCTTGTTATGTCTGTAAACGATACTAAATGGGTGCCGGCATGGCAAGTAGAAGAGTTGCGCCCTATACTTGAACATGAGGCTAATCTAAAGACAAACAACATACCCGATGAGCTTACCTCTAAAAATATCCAGGCTGATAATACTAAGGCGGAAGAAGACTTTTCTTATGTAAAGGCAAAACCAATATATAATAACGCTACCACCCAAGAACATGAGCCTAACTTTCAGTCTGTAAAAAAGAAAAAGTCGCATGGCTGCCTTATAGGCTTTATTTCTTTAGTTGTTATTTTGCTAATATTATGTTTTACATGTCCTTCTAAAGATGATCACAAAAAGGCTTTAACAGATGTGATAACACAAACTTTAGATGATGCAAAACAAAAACTAAATGATGATTCTGACCTTACAGGTATTGATCAAACTTTTACAACGATGTTTCTTTCTTCTATAGATCAAGTGGTCAAATCGTCTATAGACAGCTTACTGAAGGTAAATAATTATGGAGTGTTCTCTATTGGAAAAATAAATTTTGCAGGACAGGAAAAGATAGTATCTTTAGGTATCCTTAATCATGTCTTTACTTTAGATAAACAAGATATAGAACAAGAAATTAATAGAAGGCTTCAAGCAGGTAATAATATCCAAAAAGGAAGTAAGCTAAAACAAGGCATAAAAGGGTTAATAGAAGACGGCATTATACCGCTTACCAAATCGCTAAAAGATGTTATAGGGTCTACTATTAACGATCTTATAAACGAAGGCGACAACAACACTCAAGAGCCAGCTGACTCCATTTAATATATATAGATCTATTTTGTTATTATAGTAACGCGAAGATTAACGTTTTAAAAAGTAAGTCTTAGCACCAAAGGAAGATGATCGCTAAAGCCGCTATTATATCGCAACCCATTATAGTTGCGACGTGGTTTCACACCACCATATTTCATATCTTCTTCTAACAAAAATGGGGCATCGTTAATAGAACACGATTTTATATTTGAGAGCAAATTAAGTGATATTAAGAAGTGGTCTAAGCTCCCCCACTCTCCTTGGAAACGATAAGTACCCATAGCTCCATGTGTGCCTTGTGCTTTTTCAGATATATCTATTATATTATGTTTGCAGATGCGGCGCAAAGCAGGTGAAGAGGCATAGTCGTTAAAATCGCCCATTATTAGTATTTTAGAGTTATTATTTATTTTTCTAATAGAGTCTATCGAATGACACAACACATCGGCTACATGCAATCTAAAAGGACGAGATTGCAATTCTCCGCCCGATTTGCTTGGTGCATGTAATAAAAAAACATGAAGAGTATCTCCACTCACTATCTCTCCTTCCACATGTAAAATATCACGTGTTGGCTTCATTCCTTTTAGTGGCTTCACTTTAATAGTATCGGCTTTTAATACTTTAAATGAAAAAGGAGAGTAAAGTAAAGCTACATCTATTCCGCGTTCATCGGGGGAATTAGTCATTATATATTCGTAACGTGCTTTTCGCAATAAAGAACGTTTAGTGAGATCAAATAACACGGTATCATTTTCCACCTCACATAATCCCACAATATCTGGCACAGACCACCCTACACTATCCTTACCACAAGAAAGTATTTCTTTACCTATCTTATTTATTTTTTCCCAATACTTTGCCTTTGTCCAATGTCTCATACCATTAGGTAAAAATTCTGTGTCGTTTTTCAGGCTATCATGTCGTACATCAAACATATTTTCGGCATTAAGCTCCACTACAACTATTTTTGTTTGAGCAAAAAGGCTAAAAGGTAAAAACATGAAAAAGAATGTAAGCAAAAATATTTTCATATTCACAAGACTAATATTCTTATTGTTGCAAGAAATAGGTGTGTTATCTAAAATACTTCTTAGTGAATGTTTTTACATTTTATTGTTAATAATAGATAACTGCTGACGTAGGCTTTCTTCGTGTATAAGTTCAAACACTTGTGCTACGAAATCTATATTCATTCCACAAAGACCAGCCTGAACTCCTCGTTTTTCTAAAATCTCCTTATACCTATTCGATTGTAAAACAGTCATATTATGTTCCTTTTTATAAACTCCTATTTCCCTGCAAATACGAAATCGCTTAGCTAGCAAGTCCATTAAGCTGTTATCTATGTCGTCTATCTGTGAGCGTAACTGCCTAATACCTTCTGTAGAAATAGACTCATTTCTTACTATTAATAAAGACAGAATGTAATCTAATATATCAGGAGTAATCTGCTGCGCAGCATCACTCCAGGCGCAATCAGGGTTGCAATGGCTCTCTATTATTAAGCCATCAAAGCCTAAGTCCATAGCTTGTTGGCAAAGTGGTGCTATTAATTCGCGACGTCCTCCTATATGGCTTGGGTCGCATATAATAGGAAGTTGTGGTATACGGCGCCGTAATTCTATAGGAATTTGCCACATAGGGGGGTTGCGATATACCTTATTATCATAAATAGAAAAGCCACGGTGTATAGCTGCTAAACGCTTAACACCTGCTTGGTTAAGACGTTGTAAAGCTCCTATCCATAGCTCTAAATCAGGGTTGATAGGGTTTTTTACAAGTACAGGAATATCTACTCCTTGCAAGCTATCTGCCAAAGCCTGCATAGCAAAAGGATTTGCAGATGTTCGAGCACCTATCCATAAGATGTCAATATTAGAGGCTAAAGCTAACGATACGTGTTCAGGGGTAGCCACTTCTGTAGCTACAAGCATACCTGTAAAGTCTTTTACCTTCTTTATCCAAGGTAAAGCAGCCTTTCCCTTTCCCTCAAAGCCACCGGGTTTAGTGCGAGGTTTCCATACTCCTGCTCTAAAAACGTGGCAGCCTTTAGCGGCTAAACTCTTAGCGGTAGTCATCACTTGTTCCTCTGTTTCAGCAGAACACGGACCTGCTATTATTATAGGACGTTCCTTATCACATGGTATATTTAATGGTTTTAAGTTAAGCTCCATATACTTGTTTTTTTTTATCCTCCTTTTTTATATATATTTTTTAATGCACCATTTTATATGCATTTATATATCCATTTTGTTATAAACCGTATCCCCTCGCCTAACCATAATACTAAAGACGTGATAATGATAATAAGTGCCCAGTCTATAACACTGAGTGGAGATACATTAAACATATCACCTCCCAACTGTACAATAGCTATTTGTCCTACAAGGATAAAAGCCGCAATAAACAAAAATCCTTTACATCCTTTTAAATGGAAAGCACTACGGCCTGTACAGAAAGCACGAGCATTAAACATATTCCAAAACTGAAGCATCACAAAAACAGTAAAAAATATACTAAGTTCATAAGCAGTCATACCCTTATCAGCGTGATGGCTAAGATGGAACAAATCAGTTACGTGTAAAACAGTATAGTGTTCTAAAACAAATAATAACGCTACCAATACTAAGAAGAATGCACCTCCCATAAGAAAAATATTTTTTTTCATTGCAGGTGATATGATAAAAGCAGACCGCTTGCGTGGGGCATCTTCCATTACTCTTTTAGAAGGAGGTAAAGAAGCCAAAGCCATTGCTGCAAATGTGTCCATTATGAGGTTTACCCATAGCATTTGTGTTACCGTTAATGGGCTTTGTGTCCCCATAAAAGCACCTATCAAAACTATTAGGCATGCTGCTACGTTTACGGTCATCTGAAAAAGTATAAACCGTTGTATGTTTTGATAAAGCGAGCGCCCCCACATGACTGCACGTCCTATAGAGTTAAATGAATTGTCTATAATGGTAATATCAGATGCTTGCTTGGCTACACTTGTGCCATCGCCCATTGAAAGACCTACATGTGCAGCTTTTAACGCAGGAGCATCATTAGTGCCATCACCAGTTACAGCTACTACCTGATTACATTTTTGTAATGCTTCTACTAAGCGTTTTTTGTCCATAGGACGCGCTCGGGCTATTATCTTTAGGTCAAGTACGCAGCTTTGCAGCTCTTCATCTGTGAGCTGTTCAAATTCTGCACCTGTTATTATATGATTTTCTTTATCAACATCATCATTCCATAATCCCACTTCTCGCCCTATCTCTTTTGCCGTGCCAGGAGTGTCTCCTGTAACAATTTTTATATCTATTCCTGCTTTTAAGCACTCTTTAATAGCAAAAGGCACATCAAGGCGTACAGGATCGGATATAGCAACAATGCCTATAAAAGTTAAGCCACGCTCATTACCATTAAAAGAAGCCATAAGTTTTTCTATAGGATTATTATGTTGTAATATTTCCTCTCCCTCGTTTATTATATAATATGCAAAACCAAGTGTACGCATAGCTTTGTTTTGCCATGTAAGCAATTGCTTGTCTATGTTATCCCATTTTGCTTCGCCTGCTATCTCTTTACATTTGTTGCGTATAATATCTGTCGCGCCTTTCACATAAAGCACATATTTATTAGGTAGACAAGCAGTTTTTACAAGTGTAGCCATATATTTACGCTCAGTAGAAAAAGGTATTTCATCTATTATCTCTGCTTCTTGTCTTAAAAGGCGATAATCTTCTTTTTGGTCTTTGAGCCATAAAAGCAATGCTCCCTCTGTGGGATTACCTATAGCCTGTGGACGCTTAGGCTCTGTTAGGTCAAGTTCGGCTGTAGTGTTTACAGCTATTCCCTCTATAAAACATTTATTAATAATGTTATCATTGCTACACTTATATACTTTATTTACTCGCATTTGGTTTTGTGTTAGCGTACCTGTCTTGTCTGTACATATTACAGTAGTAGCCCCCATTGTTTCACATGCGTGCATCTTACGTACAAGGTTATTATTCTTGAGCATACGGCGCATAGAGTAAGCTAAGCTCAATGTTACAGCCATAGGCAATCCTTCAGGTACTGCTACTACTATAAGTGTAACACATATCATAATAGATGTAAGAAGATATTGTAAAAAATATATCCAGCTAAAATCGAAAGAAACAAAATACATTACCATTCTTCCTATAAGGATAAGTGAAGCTATAACATAGCTACCTATAGTAATTAGTTTAGATAGTTTGTTGAGTTGTTCTGTGAGTGGAGTTTTTACGTTATTATCTATTTGGGTTGCAACGAAAACTTTACCATTCTCAGTGTTATCACCCACACGGTCTACTTTAAACATGCCATGTCCTTCCATTACTTTTGTACCACGCAAGACATGATTAGTAGGGAAAGTTGCATCAGAATCGAAATCATCAGGATTAACGCTCTTATGGCATATAGGTTCTCCTGTGAGAGTAGACTCGTCTACATTTAACGCAATAGCTTCAAGAAGTTCTCCGTCGGCAGGTATTTCTGCTCCTGTATTGAGTAACACTATGTCGCCTACTACAATATCTTTTTTAGCTACTTTAGTAGTATTACCATTTCTAATAACCTCTACAGGATCATCATCGTTTATTTTGTTTAATATAGAAAATGCTTTATTTGCTTTTTCCTCAAAAAAGAAAGCCATACCCGTGGCAAGAAAAATAGCTATAAATATGCCCATTGGCTCAAAGAAAACACTCTTTTCGCCATGCATTCCAAAATATTCATACAAGGAAATTCCAGTAGAAAACACTCCTGCTATAATAAGTATTGCAATGAGTGGATCTTCTAACTTTGTAAAGAAACGTTTCCATAGCGTATCTTTTTTTGGTGGTGTAATGATGTTTTCACCATATTTTAATCTGCTTTCTGTAACCTCTCTGTCGCTAAGTCCGGTGTATGTTTTGTTTGGTTTCATAAATGTTCTGTATTGTTCTTTTTAAGTTTTTATTATGCTTTTTTCTGGTGTAAGGCTAATTGAAAAAGAGAAGGAATAAAGATGCAAAGAGAGAAAAATATACCTCCATACATTAGCTGGTTATTACCATGGAAAAAATCAATAAGTTTTCCATCAGATATTTCAGGCATAATGTGAAACATTATATAAGCTATAGTATTATTTACCCAATGTACAATAACTCCTGGTATAATGCTATAAGTGCGATAATACATCCAGCCAAGTATTAACCCTATGATAAAAGCATGAATGCCTTGTGCCAAATTGAAATGAATAAAGCCAAAGAGAAAAGCTGAAATAATAATACCTACCCAGTGCTGTTTACCTTTAAAAGCCTTGAGAAGTAAGCGTAAGATGGCTCCTCTAAAGACAAGTTCTTCTGTAACAGGTGCTAAGATACCTATAAAAACATATCCCCATGGCTCTTTCATGATGTTTTTAAACAACTCTTCATTTTGTTTTGGCATAGTAAGATTAATGTGCTCATAGATATATTCAAAAGGAAGGATAGAACCTATAGCTAAGAGTATGGCCCAAGTAAGTACTGCCCACGGGCGAGATTTTATATAATTAGTAGAAATAATTGCCCAGTTGAGTTTTAGGAAAAGTATTATAGTAAAAATGCTACTAAGTGCGTTTATTATGCAAAGCAAAATGTTTTTTTCGCCTGTGCTAAGACCTGCCATTACTGTTTCTACACTTTGGTGTGAAAACCCAGCATATATACTCGCACAAATAATATTAAAGCCTATTTGTAATAAAACGAATATAGCAACAAAAAGAATACTGTATAAAACACTATTTAAGAATTGTTTATTTACCATTTTTCGATATATTTGTTTTTATTGAGAGAGTTTTTTAGAATTGTTTCATGTTATATACTTTCCTTTAATATTTCCTCACATTGCTTTTTATCATTAGCTAACTGCGAAGAGAGAGCAGAAAGGGTGTCGAACTTCCTATCTCCTCTAACACGCTGAATAAAAGATACTTTAATGTTATGCCCATAAAGAGAATTATTAAAGTTGAAAATATTAGTTTCTATGCAAAGAGTTTTTCCATTATATGTGGGACGAACGCCTATGTACAACATACCATTTAGCCATAATGGAGAAAGGTCTGTTTTTACTTTTACAGCATATACCCCTTCTGCAGGTATAAGCTGAAAGCAAGTTTTTCTATCTATGTTTGCTGTAGGATAACCCAGCTTATGACCATTATGGTATCCTTCTATTACTTGTCCCTCTATAACATAATTATAGCCAAGAGCTTTATTAGCTGCTTTTATTTCACCTAAAGTTATTAATCGTCTAATTACAGATGAGCTTATATGCTCTTTATTACTATTAAGCTCTGTTGCTTTTATAACTTCTATTCCCAATTCTTGCCCATACCGTTGATAATCGTCAAAGCTTTCTTTACAGCCATAACCAAACTTATTATCATAACCTATAATAAGTTTTGTAACATGTAGCCGCTCTGATAATATAGATTGCATAAAGTCTTTTGCGTGAAGTAAGGATAAAGCTTTGTCAAAATGAAGAATTATACAAATATCCACCCCTGTAGCCTCTATAAGTTTAATCTTTTGAGTAAAAGAAGAAAGAAGAGATAGGTGCTGATGAGGGTGTAATACTTGGCGAGGGTGATTATCGAAAGTTATAACTGCTGATTGCATGCCTGAGAAGCGAGCTTTTTGTTTCACCTCTTCTATTAAGAAACGATGCCCTCTATGTACACCATCAAAGAAGCCTATTGTTGCTACTAAAGGAGGAAGATAATTGTTAACCTCATCATTTAAGTATATTATTTTCACTATGTATTCTTTTGTTCTATTGATAATTTTAATATATTATGGATTAACCATATATTATAAGGTAAGTGTTTTTTATAAAAACCGAAACTTATATACATCTTTTTGCTTTTTAGGCATTCACTCTAAGTTATAATATCCTTCAGCTATGCTATAATATTTACTTCTAAGAAAATCTTTTTTTTATTTGTGCATTATCCTTGCCTTTATTAAAAGCATAAGAAATATCTTGTGCAAAGGTACATAAAACCACTCTAATGATAAGGCTCTATTACCAAAATAGTGTTAAAACGAAAAAAAATAAACAGCTACTGTGTGTTTTTTCATTTTTATTTATTACCTTTGCAAACGTAAATAAAAACAAACATATCGCGGACTTGTAGCTCAGTTGGTTAGAGCAACAGACTCATAATCTGGAGGTCACAGGTTCAAGCCCTGTCTGGTCCACAAAAACAATTGATGAGTTACAGTAATGTAACTCATTTTTTTTGTCTTGTAGCTAAATTTAAAC